>CALCOW010000395.1 GCA_937899935.1 uncultured Phycisphaerae bacterium | reverse complement strand
GAGTTCATCGCGCAGACGCTCTTGTGGATCACTGGCCCCCTGGGTAGTTAGTCGAGCAGCCCGTGTAAACTCATCTTCAGTGCTTTGCTGCTGTGAACAACATGGCAAAACGAATGCGATCACCAAGATAAGAATGGTGGTGAAAATCCTAATGACGCTGATTCCTTTGCAAAGCTGACAAATGGTCCGCTGCCCCTGGGCCAAATCACCCATCAGGCCAATCTACCATAAGCAATCGATGAAAGATCTGATGTGCAGCCTTGCGACCTTGACTTCATAGGGCCGGGCCCAAGAACGGTGAAAATCAAATTGGTGAGCGAATAAGCTTAATCGCAGCGTTTGTTATTAATTTGTGTGCGATCAGTTGCTGGCCTGTTCAGACCAGAACACCGACATCTCTTGCCTGAACCCCAGTCGACTATACGAAGGATTCTTGACTCAATCCAGAATTAGCGATACAACCTGCGTCATGCATTGCCCATGCGCCGAACTTCTTCGCAACCACGGCCTGCAAGTGACTGCTCAAAGGGTGGCTATCTTAGAGTCTGTATCTGAACATCCACATTGCACGGCCGATACCGTTGAGTCAGATGTCCGTCATCGCATTGGCACAATCTCTCATCAAACGGTGTACGACGGCCTCGGAGCGCTGGTTGAACACGGACTGCTACGGCGCATCCAACCCGCTCGTTCACCGGCTCGATTCGAAACCAGAACGGCGGACAACCATCATCATCTTATATGTCGATCATGCGGGCGCGTGATCGATGTTGACTGCCAGCGCGGGTACGCCCCCTGCCTTGAACCAACTAACACCGCTGGTTTTGAGATCGACGAAGCCGAAGTTATCTACTGGGGCCATTGCCCCAAATGTCGTCAAACTAAGAACATCGAGATATTGAAATGATCGCCCAGACGAAACAAAGAGAACTCCATGACTGATACGAATACGAAATGCCCCGTCCTCTCAAATACGATGAGTTCCACACAAGGACGTCGAAACAATAGTGACTGGTGGCCCAACCAACTTGATCTGACGATTTTGCATCAGCACTCTCAAAAGTCGGATCCTATGGGCGTAACATTCGACTACGCAAAAGAGTTTCAAACGCTCGACCTCGAAGCTGTTAAGAAAGATCTTTACGCGCTGATGAACGACTCACAGGAATGGTGGCCGGCTGATTACGGACATTACGGCCCATTCTTTATTCGCATGGCTTGGCACTCTGCTGGCACCTACCGCATTCACGATGGTCGTGGTGGTGGCGGCTCGGGCACACAACGTTTTGCGCCGCTGAATAGCTGGCCAGACAACGTAAACCTTGATAAGGCTCGGAGGCTGCTCTGGCCAATCAAGAAGAAGTATGGCGCCAAGATTTCATGGGCCGACCTGTTTATCCTGACCGGAAACTGCGCCATCGAATCCATGGGACTCAAGACGTTTGGATTCGCTGGCGGTCGTGTTGATGTCTGGGAGCCCGATACCGATGTCGACTGGGGACCAGAGACGCAGTGGCTTGGTGACAATCGCTACTAAGGCGATCGCGTATTGACCAGCCCGCTCGGCGCTGTGCAGATGGGACTCATCTATGTCAATCCAGAAGGCCCCAACGGAAATCCCGATCCAATTGCCGCGGCCCGAGACATCCGAGAGACCTTTGCACGCATGGCGATGAACGATGAGGAGACCGTCGCCCTAGTCGCCGGCGGACACACCTTCGGTAAGACCCATGGTGCCGCACCCGATTCTGAATTCCTGGGTCGCGAACCTGAGGCTGCCCCCATCGAACAAATGGGCTTAGGCTGGAAGAACTCTTTCGGAACCGGTGTTGGCGACGACACCATCAGTTCTGGTCTTGAGGGTGCCTGGACAGCAACACCAACAAACTGGGACAACACCTTCTTCGACACACTTTTTGGCTACGAATGGCAACTTACTGAAAGCCCTGCCGGAGCCAAGCAATGGATACCAACCGACCCCGCCGCACGAGCGACCGTGCCTGACGCGCAAGATCCAAACAAGACGCATGCACCAATGATGCTGACCACCGATCTAGCCCTGCGCATGGATCCAATCTATGAACCAATTGCACGGCGCTTCCAAGAAAATCCCGACCAGTTCGCAGATGCCTTTGCCCGAGCGTGGTTTAAGCTCACCCACCGTGACATGGGACCAACAGCCCGGTACCTGGGACCAGAGGTCCCCAATGAAACTCTGATCTGGCAAGACCCCGTTCCCGACGTTGACCATGAACTTGTCAATGACACCGACATCGCCAGCTTGAAAGAGGCGCTACTCGATTGCGGCCTTTCTCCACAAAGGCTGGTGATGACTGCATGGGGCTCAGCCTCCACTTACCGTGGAACTGACAAACGCGGCGGTGCCAACGGCGCTCGTATCCAACTCTTTCCGCAAAAGGATTGGGATGTCAACGAACCAGAGGAACTGCACACCGCACTGACCGCTCTCGAAACAGTGAGAGCAAAATTCAACGGTGCTCAGACTGGAGGCAAACAGATCTCACTGGCTGACTGCATTGTGCTTGGTGGCAACGCCGCGATTGAGCAGGCCGCGGATCAAGCTGGCGTCAAAGTCACTGTACCCTTCCGCCCAGGCCGCACCGATGCCACCCAAGAGATGACCGATGCCCATTCATTTGCAGTGCTTGAGCCAGCCTCCGATGGCTTCCGCAACCATGCCAACCCGAACGACCCTCGTCATGGGGAAGCAATTCTGGTTGATCGGGCTTGCCTACTCACGTTGACCGCTCCTGAGATGACCGTCCTGATCGGCGGGATGCGAGCCATGGGCGCCAATACGGGCGGCTCTAAGCTCGGCGTACTCACCGAACGCGTCGGAACGCTTTCTACTGATTTCTTTATCAACATTCTTGATTCTGACATCGAATGGACTGCATCAAAACAGTGCGACCACTTCTACGAAGGCCGCCAACGAGCGACCGGTGAACTAAAGTGGACCGGCAGTCGCGTCGACCTGGTGTTTGGATCAAACTCACAACTGCGAGCACTCTCCGAGGTCTATGGCAGCAATGATGCAACCGAGAAGTTCGTGCACGATTTTGTAATGGCCTGGGATAAGGTGATGAATCTTGGCCGGTTTGACTGATCAGAAGATCAGATCTTTGACTGACTTTGAACGACGACCCCTTTTGGGGTCGTCGTCTTTAACCAAGCGATGACAAAAACTTCTCGGCAATACGCAAATGCGATTCTCTCTTTTTAATGTCCATTTTCCTTGCCATAGCGCACATCATTGACCAACGCGGATTGCGAGCTAGTTCTTCGACATGGTTCCAAATCCAGCGCCAATACAAACCATCCCAGATCGCCGTCCAATCACCCCCCGAGTGATTACTCATCTTGCGAATGTAAGAAGAACCCGAAAAGTAGGGTTTGGTGGTAATAAGCCCCCCATCAGCATTCTGGCTCATCGCATACACGTTAGAGACCATCACCCAGTCATAACTATCAACAAACATTTCCATAAACCACTGATAAATTTTATCAGGGTCAAACTCACAGAGAAACATAAACCCACCAAGCACCATGAGTCTTTCAATGTGGTGACAATAGCCAGTTTCAAGGACTCGATGCAACACATCATCCAAAGGATCAATACCAGTTGTGCCGTCATAAAAGCATGCTGGAATGCGACGCGTATGGCCCCATTTATTAGTGGTGCGCATCGTCACACCAAGATCTTCATAGGTCGCCC
>CALCOW010000394.1 GCA_937899935.1 uncultured Phycisphaerae bacterium | reverse complement strand
TGACGCCTATCAGGCCCTAAACGAGCGCGAACGTGATGAGATGCGACGACTGATTACAGCAGCGGCCGTGGTAGATGCTCGTGGCGTGTTAGCCGCGCCCGGCGCCCTCTTGTTAGAGGATCGGTGTGTTATCGACGTGGGGCCTATTCATGCCTTTGAAGCTCTTCGGGATGTGCGACGGGAGCATTTTGGGTCCAGCGTTCTCATGCCGGGGCTCGTAAATGCCCATAGTCACTTGGATTTGTCGCACATTGGACCAGTGCCGTATGGCGGTGATTTCCATGATTGGATTGATTTGGTTCGAGCTCGCCGCGTCGAAGATGATGCATCTTTGCAGTCTTCGGTCGATTGTGGTGTGTCCTATTCACTTGCTGGTGGCACCGTTGCCGTTGGCGATATTGCTGGATTTGGTCGACCGCTCGTTGCTCAGCAGTTACAGGCCAGTGGCCTTCTTGGGGTGAGCTACATGGAGGCATTTGGGCATGGGCAGTATGCCAGAGCGGCGGTGGACATGTTGTCTACTCGCTTGGCATCGCTCTCTGAAAGTTCAGCCTCCCAACCAGCGAAATCGCAAAACAAGGGGGCCGTCGCATCAACGGCATCGGGACTTCGCATAGGGGTGCAGCCACATGCGCCCTATTCGTGCAGCCTTGAGGTTTTTGAAGAGGCTGCTCGCATGGGGGCTCCAATGGCCACCCACCTTTCCGAGACACGGGAGGAACTGAACTTCATCGCCAATGCCCAGGGGCCACTGGTCGATCTCATTAAGCGGATGGAAAAGTGGGATCCATCAATACAGCCACGCCATTGTCATCCTGTGGAGTACCTTGCCCCGGTCTTGTCGTCGGTTCCATGCATGGTTGCACATGTCAACTACCTCGATGACCGAGCTTGCGATTTGTTAGCGAGCTGGCCAGTGACCGTCGCCTATTGCCCGCGTGCGAGCGCTTATTTTGAGCACCCGGATGGGCAACCCCAAAATCACCCGTATCGCCGCTTGTTACAGCGTGATGTCCGTGTCGCGTTAGGCACTGACAGTTTGCTTTGTCTCGACACACCGCATCGCATCAGTGTGCTTGATGAAATGAGACTGCTTTGGCGACGTGATGGAATTGACCCCGTCTTGTTAGTGCGTCTGGCAACGGTCAATGGCGCTGTGGGGCTGCAGATGGATCCCTCGCAGGTCTTATTCGATAGCGGACCGGTCGCAGGCGTGATTGCAATTGGTGGTGTAAAAGAATCGAGTCACGATGTACTAGCTGATGTTCTAGCTGACGATGAGCAACCAGTTTGGGTTTTGCCGCCAAAGGGTGTCGAAGAGAAGAAGGGCGCCTCACAAGATGTTGAGTGATCGTGAGTGGTCGGTTGATGCAGTGACTTTTGGTCGACGTTTGTTGGGGCAGCGTCTGGTTCGAATAGTCGATGGTATCCGGCGCTCGGGGTTGATCGTTGAAACAGAGGCCTATGTCGGTGTCGAAGATGCTGCCAGCCATGCTTATGGTGGACGTCGTACGGCTCGTAATGCGTCGATGTATTTGGAGGGGGGGCATGCCTACGTGTACTTCACCTACGGAATGCACCATTGCATGAACGTGGTCTGTGGGCGGAAGGAAGAGCCGGCCGCGGTGCTGATCCGAGCGCTCCAGCCCGAAGAGGGAATTGCTGAAATGGCCGAGTCAAGGGGGGAGCAATTTCGGGCCCTTGGCAGCATTGCTCAAATTCAAAAAGACCCCCAGAAAATGCCTCTTTTAGTGCGGAAATTATGTAATGGGCCTGGAAAGTTGGCTCAGGCACTGCAAATTGACCGGACGTTGGATGGGTGGATGTTAAAAAACCAGTCAAAAGTTAGGAGGCGCGGAGGCAATTCCAGTCCTATACTCTGGATAGAGAAAAAGAGAGACAGGGCCTTGCCTGGGCGTTTGATTGCGGAAAGTCCTCGTATTGGACTGGGCCAGGTGGGCTCCTGGAAGAAGAGGAAACTTCGCTTTTCGATCATTGGTCACCCCTGTGTCTCCGTGCCTGCTGCTAGGTAGTTCTGCTCACAAATGAGTAGTTGAGGCGTTTTTAGGGGAATAGGCACTCGAGAGCCGATAGGATTGGCGCATTGATCAGGAGGTGAATCTAGCAATATGCCACAGCAGGAAGCTCATGTTGACTGGGAATTGGTGATGCGGCAAGCGGGACCTTATCCGCTGGAAGCCTTTGACTTCATTCGTGAAGGTCTGCATTTCACCACACTTCGCATCCACAAAGATTATGACCAGCTTCCAGAGTTGGAACGGCATGTCAGTGGTCAACAACTGTGTTTAGGGCTTCGTGACTTTGCTATCCGAAAGTATGGCTTGATGGCCCGTGCGGTGATGGATCACTGGAAAATTGAGCGAACGGATGACTTTGGTCGCATCGTCTTTGCCATGATCGGTGCAGGACTGATGAGTCATACAGACGAAGATGACTTCGAAGATTTCCGCAGTGTCTACGACTTCGATGAGGCATTCAGCCGAGAGGCACTTCTAGAGCGGATCAGTGCTGGATAGAGCCCTCTTTGCTTTGAGTGGGGCGGTGCCCATTGGGATTCAAATCCAAAAAGAGACCAACTGGTGGCGATCCATGCTTCTCAGGCGGTCATAGCTTGGGGCTTCGTTGCTGCCTAGGCGGCGTGCTATTAGGCTCTGCAGCATGACTGACCTGCCAAAGCCCTCTGGGCCAGAGCCTGAGCAACCCGAACCGAAGCTTGGCAGCGGTTCCTCTGAAGCTAATAACGGCCAGACGATCGAGCCGGTGGCACTACTGCATCTCTGGCAAATACAACCGATCAGAGATCTTTTATGGCTGGCGCTGATTGTGATTGCGATTTGGGTGGGCTATGAGATGCGTGCGGTTACGGTGCCACTGTTGGTGGCCTTGTTGCTGGCCTATCTGTTTGAGCCCTTGATTCGCTGGGCGGCGGCCACCGCTTGGATTCCCCTAAATCGTATTGCAGCCATTACGGTTCTCTTGGTCGTCAGCATGATCGTCTTTATCGCGGCGATGATCTTGGTCATTCCTTTGTTGCTAGGGCAGACACTTGCCTTTGTTGGCGCTGTAGAAAGTGGGACCATTCACGACCGTCTCTCACGCCTGGTCAAAGAATATGCACCAACGGCGCTTGAACCTGAGTTGCAAGATGTTGTGGATTACCTGCCAATCAAGCGACCCGACGATACTTCTGACGCCCAAGGCGCTGCCGTCAGTAGCGGTGACGCCAGTGCCATGTCAAGCAGCGCCCAAGAAGACGATTCAAGTTCTTCAGATTCAAAGAAGGCTGGGGCCGAAAAAGACACCGGTAAACAAGCACCACCAAAAGAGCAGCAGGCTGATGCTAGCACTGGTGTCACTACTGACGGTACGCTCGTTGCAGGCCTTAATCGTAAGCAACTTGATGCGCTGATCGATCTGCGTATCGATGAATCTCAAGCGGCCGCAAGTATTACTTCGCAGGCGGCTAGCCAGGGGCCTTGGGCATGGGTGACCTGGGCGCAGTCAACCGGTGAAGCGTTGGGCAGTGTGCTTCGGGTCATTATTTGGATCGCATTTTTGCTCGTGCTCATTCCCTTCTACTTTTTCTTCTTCAGCATGTGGTATCCAAGTGTGACGCGCTTCTTCACCGATCTTCTTCCGGTCAGTCGCAGAAGCCGCATCATGGACCTGGTTCACAAAATGGATCGAGCAGTAGCAAGCTTTGTTCGTATTCGACTGATCATTGCCTTGATTATTGGCATATTGCTCGCCATCGGTTGGATGATGTGTGGTGTGCCATATGCAATACTTCTAGGCCTTGCGATTGGTTTGATTTGGGTCGTGCCGTATTTAGGCATCATTGGTTTGCCAATATCGATCGCGCTGCTTTTTGTTGATCAAGTTGGGCTTGATGAAGCGCAGCGAATGGTGTGGTGGCAAATTGTGTTGTGGCCAAGTGTGGTGTGGTGCATTGTGGCGACGCTCGAGGCATGGATTCTGACTCCTTGGTTAGGAAGCCGAGCCACCAAGCTTGATCCAGTCACGATCTTTGTAGCGGTCTTAGCGGGTGGATCTGTACTGGGCATTTATGGAATGTTGCTGGCCATTCCGGTGGCAGCCTGCCTCAAGATCATCATTATTGATGTCTTCCTTCCAAGAGTGCGCGCCTGGGCCAGAGGTGATCTGACTGATCCACTGCCACTTGAGCATCCCCTTGATCGTGGGAAGAAAGTATGACTAACGTCGCTTCTTGCGTTGCTTAAAGCCTCGTTTGCGACTTGAGGTCTTGGTGGACCCACGCCCACCCATTCCTGGCATGCCAGGGAGGCCTGGCATCATGCCAGCGTCAGTCTGACTCAGGTCTTTCATAGCCTTCGCACGAGCGCCAGCACCCATACCTGACATCTGCTTGGTCATGTTCTGGATCATGTCGAATTGTTTGGTCAGTTTGTTGACCTCGCCAATACTTGTTCCAGAACCACGACTAATCCGTTTAATGCGTGATTTGTTGAGCGTCTTGATATCTTCTCGCTCAGGCTTCGTCATGGAATGAACAATGCCCTCAATCCTGTTGAGTTGATCATCGTCCACCTGAATATTTTTGAGTGCCGAGCCGACCCCTGGGAGCATGCCGAGCAGTTGCTTCATCGGACCCATTCGACGAATGCTACGGATTTGTTTGAGGAAATCATCCATCGTCAAGCGGCCTTTGGCCATTTTGGCCGCAAGCGCTTCGGCTTCTTGTTCGTCGACCTCCTCTTGGGCTTTTTCGACCAGTGAGACGACGTCGCCCATCCCCAAGATACGACCTGCCATGCGCTCCGGATGAAACTCTTCGAGCGCGTCTGATTTCTCGCCAACGCCAATGAACTTAATTGGAGCGCCGGTCACTTGTTTGACCGAGAGGGCAGCGCCGCCGCGTGTGTCCGAATCAAACTTTGTCAGAATGACCCCATCAATGGCCAATCTTTCATTGAAGCTCCGTGCGGAGTTGACGGCATCTTGGCCAGCCATGGCATCGACAATTAACAAGATTTGGTGTGGCTTCACCGTTCTTTGGATACTGCCAAGTTCATTCATCAAATCATCGTTGACGTGCAGGCGTCCAGCAGTATCGAGTATCACAACATCGATTTTATCGCGTACCGCTTGGGCCACGGCCCGTCGACACACATCAACGGCAACGCCGACGGCTTTTCCATACTCATCGCATTTATCTGGCTCAGCGTAGAACTGAATGCTGGCTTGTCCAGGTGCATGCTCAGCAACATCTTTGGTAACGACACCAAGTTGTTCAACGGCTGCAGGACGTTGGAGATCTGCAGCCGTAACGAGAACGCTTTTGCCACGCTTCTTGAGATAGGCAGCAAGCTTGCCACACGTGGTGGTTTTGCCTGAGCCTTGAAGGCCACAGAGCATGATAATGGTCGGTGGTGGGTCGACTAAGAGGAGGTGACTATCAACCGGGCCCATTAAGTTCACTAAATGTTGGTGCACAATGCCAATCATCTCTTGGCCTGGCTTTAAGCTTTTGGTGACTTCAACACCACTGGCCTGTGCCAACACTTCGTCACAAAATGACTGCACGACATCGACATGCACATCGGCCTCGAGAAGGGCGGTGCGGACGTCACTCATAGCATCGCGCACATTGGATTCCGTAATCCGTCCGCGGCCAGAGATCTTGCGAAAGGCGCCGTTAATTCGGTCTGATAGTGATTCGAACATAGTTTTCCATAACCAGTTGGTCTCGACAGGAGCCAACGAAGAGGCGAAATGATATCACTTCAGGGGCTGGGTGCGGCTTCGGTGGAAGATGGTGGCATGTCATAGGCAACAACAGTGGGTTTGAACGCCTCTAGGCGTTGACGCATCAAGGCAATGGCTTCGGGATTGGCATCAATCAGGTCAAATTGACGGTCAAGTTCAGCAGCGGCGTGCCCGGTGGTGCCACTGCCCGCAAAAAAATCCAG
>CALCOW010000393.1 GCA_937899935.1 uncultured Phycisphaerae bacterium | reverse complement strand
AACGTTATTAGGCGTTCAGGATAACTGACTCAATGTGACGTCCAGAAGGCGTCGTTTCCCCCCCACACCCCCCAGACCCCGATATAGAGGAACCCCCACCCCATGCTATCCCTACGTACATGCTGTTGTGCCTTTGTTGCTGCGATCTCCTTCATTGCTGTCCCTCATGCCACTGCGGCATCAGACAATGGCACCATCACTGATATTGTGATTGAGCGAAGCGGCAGTGGTTTCGACCGAGATAAGCGAGATTATGACATCCTGCTGACGGCTGTGGTTGCCGCAGATCTTGCCGGAGCTCTTGCTGATCCAGATGTTGAACTAACGCTCTTTGCCCCGAATGACAAAGCCTTCTTCCGTCTGGCGCGTGATCTTGGCTACGAAGGTGGTTACGACGAAGAAGCAGTCTGGCTTTTCCTTGTCGGCGCCCTGACCGATCTCGGCGGAGGTGATCCGATTCCAGTACTGACAGATATTTTGCTGTACCACGTCACCAGTGGAGATGTGCGTCCGATCAATTTGATCATTTCGACCCTTCGTTGGCGACCAGTGACGACTTTGCTCGGAGCTACGTTCCAGCCGTTCTTCTTCACGCTCATTGATAATGATCCAGATCTTCGCAATCCATCCGTGACCTGGCCGTTCAATATCAAAGCCACCAATGGTCGCGTTCACTCGATCAACCGTGTGCTGATCCCTCTGGATCTTTGATTGATCAAAACTGATAGGTGTCTATCTGTCTCACGGCCCTGGTCACTGATCAGGGTCGTGTTTTATTGACTCTTTCCAGCAGCTAGATGGTCATGGTGTCTTTGTTATGGTTGGGCTACCATACCGTCCGTGATTTGTTGTTATCCAAGAATGTGCGAGATATTTCATGGCAACCCTATTTAGTATGCAATCGTGGCTAGTTTGCTGTATCGCATCGGCGTTGGCTGTTTTAGTTGGCTGTAGCCCGGCCTATCAAGCCACCGATCTTGATGGCACCTGGACCGGCCAAGACTACACCATTAATGCGCGTGGAAAGTCGCTGACTACGAAGCAAGTGACACTGAATGTTGATGGGAACGGTCTTATTTCTGGAAGGACATCATGGACGCTTGTTGATGGTGCTGGTGGAAATCACTTAGAGAAGCCAGTGAAAAGGGATTCAGAAGAAGTCATTGGCGTATTCCATCCTGAGACCGGCGAGTTTTACCTAGTGGAAAAGCAAGAGACTGGAATATGGCAGGGCAAAATGCTCTCTCGGAATCGGCTTCATGCTTTTCTCTTTCAGTCGGGAGAAAAGCCTGTGGTGAGTATGATCGAGTTGCAGCGCGTCAGTGATTGATGCTTGCTCTTGAGTACTCATTGTTTGCAAACAAAGGTCACACTTGTGGCAATCTATCTATGTGGGACTTGATTTATGGATCTACAGAATCCAACAGGCACAGGCGACTGTGTTATCAAGTTACTCGATACCAAAGATAGTGTGTCGATTGCAGCTCAGATACAGGTGGGTTGGCGATGGTCCACTTGGTCTTGTAGGGCTAGCGGCAGCTATCGTTAAAAGTGCGTAACCCAAAAGCGTAGAGGATATTGTT
>CALCOW010000392.1 GCA_937899935.1 uncultured Phycisphaerae bacterium | reverse complement strand
AACCGGAGATTCCCTTCGCTGTTGTCATGATGTCTGCCTCTACACCAAAGTGCTCCATCGCAAACCATTTACCCGTTCTGCCGAAACCTGTGACCACTTCATCCGCAATAAAGAGCACATCGTACAAATCACAGATTCTTCGAATCTCCTGCCAGTATTCTTTAGGAGCAACAACACCGTAATCTGATCCACAGCCGTGGGGTGTTGCGATATAAGCCGATACGGTCCTGGGGCCCTCAAAATAAATCGCTTTTTCTAACCGCTGAGCACATTTGATCCCCCACTCCTCTCTGCTCATCCCTTCTGGCCTGTCATGATCCGAATACTGGTGGATATGAGACCATTTGGTAAGCATGGGACCATAATATTTTTGATAGGAAGGGTTTCCTGACAGACCTTGTGTAGCCAGAGTCATACCGTGATAACTCTGATAGTTGGAGATCACTTTATACTTATCTTGATTTCCATTAGCCAAATGGTGTTGTCTGGCCGCCTTCATCGCCGTCTCCACCGCTTCTGACCCACCAGAGACCAGGTAGGTAGTGTTTAATTTGGGAGGGGTTACCGTCGCAATCTTGGAACAAAAATCGGCCACGGGCCTTGACGCGAGTGTGGGGTGAATATGAGTGAACTTATCCATTTGGTCAGCTATCGCTTTTTTCATTCGAGGATCACCGTGTGGTAAGGTGAAAGCAAAAGGACCTCCCGACGCATCAATATACTGATTGCCCTCTACGTCGTAATAGTGAATCCCTTCAGCTTTTTGAACCTCCACATCCATTGGATGATAGGAAAACGCATGAGACCAATCTCCTTCGGGCTTAAGTGGAGCCGGCCGATTCCCAGGTTTAACCGCATCGGACACTTCTTTTTCAGCTCTCATACCAATCTCCTTAAAAATTCAAAGCGGACGTATTCGTTTATTGAAGCGTATTTGGTCCACCAGACTATTGCAAATCAGCTCTCACCAACTATTCAGTAAAAGATTTCAAACAAACTCTAATTGAAGACAGGTAAATCCCCTGCCAATAAACCTCGGCTCCCGTTTTTCGAGAAACGCTTTGACCCCCTCTTGATGGTCTTCGCTAACAAAGCATTCACTTAATGCTTTGGCACTTCTCTTTACGTGATCACCCGCCTCTAAAGACAGGCCCTCGTATACTAATTTCTTGGTTTTTGCCTGCGCGTAGGGAGAGCCTTGCAGCATCATTTTTGCAAGATCTCGTGCCTCTTCCATCAGATTCTCCGGATCTACTACCTTGAGCACATAACCCATCTCAAGGGCCTCATCGGCCTCAACAAAACGTCCGGTAAACAGCAGCTCAAGCGACTTTTGCAAACCAATGAGCTTAGGAAGCAGCCAGCTTCCAGCACCCGTGTCAGGAACTAAACCACGTTTCGCAAATATCCAAGAGAGACGACAATTAGTTGAGGCTATTCGAATGTCGCACTGACTGGTGAATTCGGCGCCCATCCCCACCGCATACCCATCAATAGCAGCAATAATTGGTTTAGGGTTATGCAGTATCGGCCAGAAAACCTCTGATCGCTCCATAGCATCCGCTTCTTTAACCTGGTCCTCAGAACTTTGCTGGTCGAGATCAGACAAATCCGTGCCCGAACAAAAAGAACCGCCGGCCCCGGTAACGATAATCACTTGAACTGATTCGTCTTCTCCCGCTTCTCGTATTTTTCTATGAAACTCTTTGTTCATGGCCGCGGTCATGGCGTTGCGGCGCTCGGGGCGATTTATCGTGACCGTAGCAATGCGATCACTCACATCATATTGAATGGTTTCAGGCATGTTTTTCTACTTTACGCTACCTGATGTTGCGCAGAGTCACCCAGTGCCTTAAAAGCTTCATTTACAATGTCGAAGGTTCGGTTTAGATCATCTTCGTCATGAGCTGTCGACACAAAGTGATTGTGATAATTGAGCAAATAAACGCCACGAGTTACGCACTCGTCAATCCACTGTGAGTGGATATCAAAAGGCACGTTCGTCAAGCGATAATAAGGCATCGCAGGTATACCGGAAGCCTTGAGATCGTAACCGTGCTGGCTTGCAATATTAACAAGACCATCGTTCAGTTTGTTTCCGAATTGCGTCATTTGGTTTGCGGCGTCTGCTTTTTTCATTTCCACTAAACAGGCTTTTGCCGCAGCCATTGGCGCCGCCTGAAAAAAATGAGAGCCCGTATAAAATACTTCTGAAGCGACTTTCTTAAGGGAGTCTCTACCCACCAAGGCAGACAAGGGGTAGCCATTCGCGATTGCCTTTCCAAAACAAACCATATCCGCAGAAAAACCATACGCGACATTAGACCCTGCCAAATCGATTCGAAAGCCAGATCTTACGTCGTCTACGATCAACAAGATCCCATTCTTCTGACAAAGCGACTCTACTTTAGCCCAATAGCCGTCCTCCGGCAGCGTGTTATCTCGCATCGCTGGATGATCGTAAGGAGACGATATAAAACAGGCGATATCATCAGGATATTCTGCGATCAATTGTTCAAATGCGGTCGCGTCGTTCCATGGGATCTGCAGAAGATTTGCTCCATCTTCTTTTGTTATTCCTTTAATCTCTCTCTCTTCAGTAGCCATACTCGCCATCATCCAAGGCGCAACTCCATGATAGCCATCTTGGATCTTCACAATCTTTGTTCGACCGGTCGCGGCTCTTGCAATCCGTACCGCCAGCGAAGTACTGTCTCCGCCATTTTTCCCGAACAACGCCCAGTCAGCGGCATCCACTGTTTCAACCAACAACTCAGCCAACTCAACCATCACTGGAGAAGACACGCTCACAGTGTTGCCTGCTTGATACTGATTGCGCGCTGCCTCATCGACTACCGGATGGTTGTAGCCAAGAATCATTGGGCCGTACGCACACATATAGTCGATGTACTTGTTGTCATCGATATCCCAAAAATAAGCGCCGTCACTCCGAGAAAACCATTTTGGTCCAGGCCGTCGAACCGACGTGCCATAATGACCAAAAACTCCGCCGGGGATCACTTCCCTTGCGCGAGCCAACAAATCCTCTGACTTTTGGGTATCAAATCTATCCATTCAAACCTCCTGTTAATCCGTCATTTTTACAGCAAATACTGATCACTGTTAAGGGTTTTAGAGAGCAATAGAACCTTGTGAAGTTAGATAAGTCAGTTAAGCATTTAACGATTTGTAATTTGGAGCAGGCTCAAAAGAGCGATGAC
>CALCOW010000391.1 GCA_937899935.1 uncultured Phycisphaerae bacterium | reverse complement strand
TTGTTGGCCCGATTCAGCTAATGCAATAAGATTGCCTTCTCCGATGCGTAGGGCGGTCTCCACCGAGTCAGCCAGTCGCTCACGTGCATCAGTGTTGATGACGAGGCGATCGATAACCACTTCAATGTCGTGCACGGCATAACGTTTGAGGCCGAGCGGATTGTCGCCTCCTTCTTTGAGTGCATCCCTAAGATCTCGGATTTCTCCATCAACGCGGATACGTACAAAGCCCTGGCTTTGGAGATCTTCGGCAACATTGCGATGGTAACCCTTGCGACCACGGACCACCGGCGCACAAATGATGAGCCGTGTTTCTTTTTTGAACTTGAGTAGCGCATCGACGATCTGCGTGGCACTCGTTGCATCAATGGGTTGGCCGCATACCACATCAGTCTTGCGTGGCTGCGGGTGCCAGCAATGGGGTTGTCCACAGCGAGCAAAAAGGAGTCGCAGGTAGTCATAAATTTCCGTGGTTGTTGCGACCGTAGAGCGAGGATTGTGGCCGGATGAGCGTTGTGCAATCGCGATCGTTGGCGGAAGCCCGTCAATGGCCTCGACATCAGGCTTATGCATCTGATTCAAGAACTGGCGGGCGTAAGCACTCAACGATTCCATATACTTGCGCTGGCCTTCAGCGAAGATGGTGTCAAAAGCAAGAGAACTCTTGCCGGACCCCGAGACCCCGGTCACCACCACGAGCTGATCACGAGGAATCTCCACAGTAAGGTTGCGAAGGTTGTGTTCGCGTGCACCGCGAACGCGAATAGACCGATGTTTTGTCATAATTGAAAGCTCATGATCACGTGATCATAGGGCCATCATGGAATCGTGGGTTTAACGGAAACCCAAGTTTTAGCTGACTTCGCGGCGTTGGAAGAGAATAGTGGCGACGCCTAAGGCAGCAATGATGTAAAAGGCGCTATAGATCAAAATGCGCACGAGATATGATCCAGGGATCATTCGTCCCTGGGTCAGTGCATCAGCAAGCCACATGATTTGGAAGTTGGGAATCACCGCGTAGGCAACCCAGGTCACTCCAAGCTCGATCTGTTCCGAATAGGTTGCATAGGTTGTCAGGGGTACGGTCGCTACTTCAGTGACGTGTTCAACCTGATCAATCTCACCTGTGGCCCATTCAATCGTTCGGATCGTAACCTCTTCGGTGGTATTGCCTTCGGCGGCAGCTCGATCCAGCCAAACTGTTTTGATGCTGTCAATATGTCTCCCAAAGGCCCAATCTGACAACATGCCAGTCATGAAGATGCCGATGGTGAGTGCAATGGTCAGGAGTTGTCCCAGGCGCGTTGAGATGGCGATGGCAATGGCGCTCAGTACAAGGATCGCTGCAATGACACCAAAAAGTGCAACCCAAAGGCTGGCGTTAAAATCAGTGCTCATTTGCTGACTGCTAAAATCATGGTCGAAATTCAGGCACAAGACATAGGCTAAGATCAGCAAAGGCGTTGTCACACAGACGGCCGTACTCGTGAAGACCATGCCGTAGAAGTAGTTGCACCACAAGGCCGTCAGGAGTCCAATGACTCCGGCCCCGAGGCCGAAAAAGAGAACCGGCTCATGCACAGGATGACGGACGGTTTGGTGTGTTCCGTAGATCTCCATGAGCATGAAGATCAGGCCCAGCAAGATGGTGGTGATAATCAACGCTCCGGCCACGCCCAAGAATTTCCCAATCACGAAAAGAGGGCGGCTGATTGGTTTAGAGACGACTGTAAGAGCCGTCCCAGATTCGATTTCACGGCCGAGCACAGAGGTCGCAATAAAGGCGCTCAGAAGGGTCCCAGTCAAGAAAACGGAGGCTAAGGAGATATCCACCAGCATCCGCTGGTCCTCTTCCATGGTGAACGCTGAAAGGGGGCCGCTAGCGATGATCAGGAGGCCACCAATCACCAGAAGTACAAAAACAATGGGCTGGCGAATGCTCTCAAAGAAGGTGTTGCGAGTTATCGCAAAGGCCTGTGAGAACATAGTTTAGCCACCAAGTGAGAGTAATGTGTCTAAGAAATTGCGACGGGAAGATTCTGCCAACATACTGGTTTGCCCGCACCTGGGGGGCCTTTAGGTAGGGTTTACCAGGATATTATCACGGTGCCGAGGCGAACATTCGATATCGGTTGTTACGTATATATTGCGTGGCTAGTTCTGTCTACTGGACAGAGCAGCCCTTCTCG
>CALCOW010000390.1 GCA_937899935.1 uncultured Phycisphaerae bacterium | reverse complement strand
AGATGGTGTCGCCACACTGACACTGAAGAGACCTGATTCTCTCAACGCGATTAATGATGGGCTCACAACCGAACTCAATGATGCATTAAAAGTGCTTCAACGTAATAGTGACGTTCAAGTTATTGTCATCACCGGGGATGGGCGCGCTTTTAGTTCAGGCCAAGATCTTTCTGAACTGAAAGAAAAATATGTGCCTGGCCATATTCCTGAACTAGGCGATGATTTACGACGTCGATATAACCCAATCGTCACACGAATCCGAACGATGGACAAACTTGTGATTGCGGCCGTCAATGGCGTGGCCGCTGGCGCTGGCTGCAGCCTGGCACTTGCCTGTGATTTGCGTATCGCTTCAGACAAAGCAAGTTTTATTGAAGTGTTTGTCCATGTTGGCCTCATCCCAGACTCAGCCAGCACCTTCATGCTACCGAGACTCATTGGCCTGGGACGCGCCATGGAATTGTGTTGCACCGGCCGAAAAGTTGCTGCTGACGAAGCCTTGTCAATTGGCCTGGTCAATCAGGTCGTCCCAGGTGACTCACTGGCCGAAGAAGCACAAACAATGGCCGCCCAACTCGCCTCGCTCCCATCGAAAGCTATAGGCTTGACCAAGCGACTACTCAACGATGCATTAGACAACGATTTATCATCTCAGCTTGAAGCTGAGGCTTTCGCGCAAGAGACCGCCGGCAAAACAGATGATCATTTCGAGGGCGTGACCGCTTTTCTTGAAAAACGAACCCCGAAATTTACGGGTTCATAGTCGTATTTTCACTAAGGAACTGAGAGATGTGCGGAGCAACACCGCAAACTGCATCAACAACCTGTGGCACGGTCGGCATTCTAGGCGCCGGCACCATGGGCACCGGCATTGCGCAAGTAGCAGCCATTGCCGGTTGGGATGTTCGTCTAATCGATCAGGAAGTTGAGGCCGCTGAAGCTGGGCAACAACTTGTCGTAAAGAGACTTGATCGTTTAGTAGAAAAAGGTCGTATCGATCAAGGCGATCGGGATGCTGGTGTGGCTCGACTCAACCCGTCAAACAATATTAAACACCTCGCAGATTGTGATATGGTCATCGAAGCAATCGTCGAAGATCTTTCTGTGAAGGTTGAGACACTCCAACCGATCGCTGAATTACTCTCACCCGATGCGATCATTGCAACGAATACATCCTCGCTCTCCGTCACCGACATTGCCAGAGAGTTAACTGGATCCGAGCGGGTTGTAGGAATGCATTTTTTCAATCCAGCAGCGTTGATGCCATTGGTTGAAATCATTCGTGGGCAAGAAACAAAGGCTGCCGTTGCCGATCAAGCAGCTTCGATTGCGATGAGTTGGGGCAAGACCACCGTTCGCGCCAGTGACACTCCTGGCTTTATCGTGAATCGTGTTGCGAGACCTTATTACCTTGAAGCATGGCGCCTCTATGAAGATGGTTATGCGACCGTCGAGGCCATTGATGAGGTAATGCGCGATTGTGCCAAGTTTAGGATGGGCCCTTTTGAACTCACTGATCTGATCGGCCAAGATGTGAATACGGCTACAACACGATCGGTCTGGGAGCGACTCGATTGTCCGGCGCGCCTCGCACCAAGTGCCGCTCAAGAAGGCTTGGTTGCTAAAGGGAACCTTGGCCGAAAGACAAAACATGGTGCGTATGATTACACCGTCGATCCACCAACTCCAGCGATTGAGCGAACCGCCGTTGAGTTAGAAATAGATGATTCTTTAGCAGAAGCATTGAGTTCTTTTAGTTCTGCAGAGCCAATACAACATCGCTATATCTGTGCTCGAATTGTGGCCGCGATCATCAATGAAGCTGCTTGGGCTGCCAGCCAAGATGTCGCGACTACAAATGACATCGATATCGCACTGCGGCTTGGCACAAACTATCCCAAAGGGCCATTCGAATGGGCTGCAGAAGTTGGCGTTGAATGCATCGAAAATCTTCTTAAGAGCCTGAACGCTCAATCCGAAGACGGAAGATTTGAACCACCTGAACAACTCGTATCACTTATCAATACACATTCCGGAGAAAGTCACTAATGGCACGGCAACTAGAAGGCAAGTATTTCATGCCTGGATTGCTTGTTTGTATTTTTGGTCTCAGCCTCTTTTTTACAAGCTTCTTTCTCGAATCACCACTGGTCACGCTGATCATTGGCATCCTCTTGCTAGCTCTTGCCGTGGTCCTCTTCTTTATTGCTTTTGCCCGCGGACCCAAAACACCCGAGTAGCGGTTTCCCGCATAAAAGGACTCATTGACCATGGCTAAAGCCGCGATTCTTTCAGCAGTACGTACACCGATCGGGCGATACGGTGGCCTTTTAAGTTCCATCCGGCCTGATGACATGGCTGCCATGGTGATACGAGTTGCCGTTGATCGATCAGGCATCGATCCTGCCACCATCGATGACATCTATTTTGGCGCTGCCAATCAGGCTGGAGAAGACAATCGCAATGTGGCGCGCATGGCAGGATTGCTCGCAGGCCTTCCGGTTTCTGTGCCAGGCTGCACGGTGAATCGCCTGTGCGCTTCGGGCCTTGAGGCAGTCAACCTAGGTGCACGCACCATTGAAGCAGGAATGGCTGATGTCATTGTGGTCGGTGGTGTTGAGAGCATGAGCCGTGCACCATTGGTGATGGGTAAATCAGAGCACGCCTTTGGTCGAAGTCAAACATTGCAAGACACCACCATCGGCTGGCGTTTTACCAATCCACAACTTCATGAAATGTGGGGTTCTGACACCATGGGTCAAACGGCGGAACATGTGGCTCGAAAGTACAAGATCGATCGTGAGTCGCAAGATCGCTTCGCTCTCTGGAGTCAACAAAAGTGGGCAGCCGCTGACGAGCTGGGACTGTTCAATGATGAACTGATCCCAGTCGAGGTGCCACAGCGCCGCGGCGATCCAATCATCGTCACCCAAGACGAGCACCCTCGGCCAGAGACAACTCTTGAGAAATTATCGAAACTGCGGCCTGTCTTTTCGACTGATGACAAAGGCACCGTGACCGCCGGCAATAGTTCAGGTGTCAATGATGGCGCTTGTGCATTAGTACTCGCCAATGCCGATCTCGTTGCATCATTAGGCAAAGAGCCCTTGGCCTTGGTGGGCCCTGCTGCCGCTGCCGGTGTTGAACCAAAATACATGGGCATGGGGCCAGTTGCGGCCACCGCAAAGTGTCTTGACCGCGCTGGTCTTGATCTCTCCGACATTGACGTGATCGAACTTAATGAGGCATTTGCTGCTCAATCTGTTGCCTGTGTTCGGGAAATGGGCCTGGAAGAAGCCAACGTCAATCCGAAGGGTGGCGGCATCGCTATTGGCCATCCCCTGGGTTGCACGGGAGCTCGGCTGGTGACAAGTCTGGTTCATGAGCTCCGCCGCAGCGGTGGAAATCTTGGGTTGGCTACACTATGTATAGGCGTCGGGCAAGGGTTGGCGACGCTGATCGAACGCCCCTAGGCTCAATTGGAACCCTGTTCAGGCTGTCAATGAGACCACTGTAGATAGGAATGAAATGTCTGGAGCATCGAATCCCGTTATGAATATAGATCCTTCTCAAGAGGATCAGGCCAAACTTGCTGAGTTTGAACAGAAGATTGCTGATGGCTTGCTCATCGAACAAGGTGACTGGATGCCTGAGGCGTACCGTGTCGGCATGCTCCGAATGGCCGAGCATCATGCGAACAGCGAAATTATTGGTGCCCTTCCTGAAGGCGAGTGGATTACTCGTGCACCCAGTCTTCGACGTAAGCTTGGCCTCACTGCCAAAGTGCAAGATGAAGTTGGTCATGGGCAAATGCTTTACAGAGTTTCTCAAGATCTTGGCAAACCTCGTGATGAAATGCTCCGTGATCTGTGCACCGGCAAGACAAAGTACCACAACTGCTTCAATTACCCGGCCCCAACTTGGGGTGATATTGCAATGATCCAATGGCTCATCGACGGCGCTGCCATCATGAACCAAAAGACGTTGGCAGATGGTGCATTCGGCCCATACGTGAGAACAATGCACCGTATCAATATGGAAGAAGCATTCCACTTTAAGAGTGGCGAAGACATGGTGCTTACATTGATGAGTGGCACCAAATCACAGAAAGCGATGACTCAAGAAGCATTCGATAGATGGTGGGGTCCTTCGGTTATGTTCTTTGGCCCCCATGACAAACCGGGCTGCAAAGATCTGCCCCCGATGAAGTGGCGTATGAAGACCGAGACAAACGATTCACTGCGCCAACGCTTTGTTGATCGATTCGCCCCGGCGGCGATTGATCTTGGGCTCGTCATACATATCTGTGAAAAAGACGATGAAGGCATGGTGACGTCGAAACGCGTCGATGAACAATGTGTAGAGGATAAAGAGACCGGACACTGGGGATTTACCGATCCTGACTGGGATGAGTTCTTCCGAGTTATTCGCGGCAATGGCCCATGCAACGCACATCGGCTTGCTTTACGTCGATTTTCGTATGAGCAAGGAGCCTGGGTCCGTCATGCTATTGCATCAGGCTCTACGTCGTTGCCCCCTGCAGCCTGAGGAGCAATCGATGTCGAAGATTCGTCAACGTCATTTCACCTTTGATCAGGACCTCGTCCCTTCAAGAGACGAAGCGTTGAAATCGTACATTGTCTATACCTCTAAGAAAGATGGTGCACCACACCGATACGCTGGCTACCTTAATGCACCTGACATCAATATGGCCGTGGAGTATGCCTGTGAACACTATGGCCAAGATGAGATTTGTGTCAATATTTGGGTACATGACGTCGAAGTAATACACCAAACACCATGCGCCGAAGTAACGATCGATATGGATTTGGCTCGTGATGCTCAAGACCGAGATGAACATCCTAAGTGGGTTGTTTTTACCCAACGCAGGCGCGGCGACATTCATATTGAAGCTGGCGCCATCCATGCTCCTGATTCAGAAAATGCCTTAAGGGTTGCGATTGCTCGGCATGGAAAAGAGACCGTCCAAGTTCGTGTGGTCCCGTGGGATCAAATAGAGTCCACCAAACCAAACCAACTCATCTGGCGAACACACGATCAGACCTATCGACTTGCTCGGGGATACAGTAAGTCTGTGCGCGCCAAGTGGGCTGCCGTACGCGATGCGGCCGATCTTAACGAATACACTAAAGATGACATCCAGAATCATTTCTAGGAACGAAGCAACAGTGACGAATGCGATGGACATGATGCTCAATGATCTTGAGGCGCTGTTGGTGCTCAAATTAGCCGATGACAAGTTATTTCTTGGCCATATACAAAGTGACTGGACCGGCCTAGGGCCCATTCTCGAGGAAGACATTGCTTCATCTTCGATGGCCCAAGATGACTTGAGTCATGCACTCGTACTCTACGAATATCTTGGTTCTCGATTTAGCATTGACCCTGATGTGCTTGCCTATGAACGACTCCCCAGCCAATACCTTTGCTGCGATTTGGTCACCGTTCCCGACGATTTTGATTGGGCGAAAGCACTGATCCGCCGGTGGTTTTTTGCCCATTATGCGGCGCCCGTGCTTGATCAACTGGCCCTATTTAACGATAGCGATCTTGTGGAACGATGCCGGCGCCTTCGGGCAGAAGAATCACTCCACATTTCATATCTCAACGACTGGATGCAACGCCTAAGTTCAGGTTCAAAAGAAGCGATCGTTCGCCTGCAAAACGCAATCGATTTTATGTCTGATGATGCCCGCATGCTTTTCGAGTTACCTGGCATGATTTTAAACGTTGACAGGCCATCCTTTGATGGACGTGAAGAATTGTTTAACGAATGGTCCTCGTCGACTCATGAAATACTGAGTACAACAAACTTAAAAACAAATATTACCTTGCCGACTACAACGGTGAAAGGCGGTCGAAATGGTGTGCATGCCGATCACTTTATTGCTCAGTTGACTGAGATGAATGAAGTGCGATGTAAGGATCCTGGCGCCGCATGGTAAACCAAAGTGACATCCTGAAATCGATCAATGCGGCGCTTTGTGAGATTACAGATCCGGAACTCCCATGCAGTATTGTTGATCTTGGCCTGGTTGAAGATGTTAGGATCCACAAGGGTCACACGGCCATTATCACACTTCTTCCAACATTTTCAGGATGTCCCGCGCTCGACATGATCACCAATGATGTCACCAAACGGATTGAAGACTTACCTCAGATAAAATCATGTCGGGTCGATTGGATTTTTAATCCCGCATGGACAACTGATCGTATTTCCGAGGCTGGCCGCGCTTCTCTCAAAGCGCATGGTGTCACTGTTGCAAAGCATGAAGACCAACTCGAGAATCAGGTCCCTTTAACCACTTCTGTGATTGCATGCCCTTTTTGCAAATCAAATCAGACTAGACTCGATAGCCCCTTTGGCCCCACCAGGTGCCGCATGATCTATTACTGTGAGGCATGCCAGAATTCCTTTGAGCATATGAAGCGTCTTGATGTCTAGGCTACTCCACTGCAAGTGAGAGGTTGGCATCAGTTCCTACATGCTCGTAAGATGGGGGTTTTCCAGACCGCTACGGCGCTTTGAGACCCTGATATGACCAGTCAGACCCCGCATACCGAGGCCACCGATCCAGTGGTCATTGAAACAACCACCCCGCCGACTCTACGCGATAATGAGAGGCCTTGCCGTTCAACTCACAGGACAACGATGGACACAAAGCCAGTGCAACTCGACAACATCGACGTATTGCAGGTCCTCAATGAAGAGGGCATGGTTGATACGACTAAGGCACCACCGTTGACGCATGATCAACTGCGGCGACTTTATGTGGCCATGGTATTGACACGCAAATTTGATTCCCGAATGTTGGCTATGCAACGTCAGGGTGAAATGGGCACCTTTGCACCGAATCTTGGACAGGAAGCCACACAGATCGGCCAAGTCTTTCCACTCACTGCCGATGATTGGTTCGCACCATCCTACCGTTCGTTTGGTGCTCAAATCTGGCGCGGCTGGTCGATGGAACAACTGCTTCTTCTCTGGGCTGGATACCACGAGGGCTTTCCACCTCCAGAAGGTGTCAACGATTTGCCTTTCTCCATAGTGATTGGTTCGCATGTGCTACCGGCGGTTGGTGTGGCTATGGGAATGGCTCAAAAGAAACAGCAGCACTGTGTGACCGTCAACTTCGGTGATGGTGCAATGTCTCAAGGCGCCGTGAACGAGGCTTTTAATTTTGCAGCTGTCTACAAGGCGCCATGCGTCTTTGTTTGTGAGAATAATGGGTGGGCTATTTCTACTCCTTTACAAAGACAAGCAGCAACGGAGTCACTGGCTGTTCGTGGAATTGGCTTTGGAATTCCCAGCATTCGGGTCGATGGCAATGACATACTGGCAATGGTGGCAGCAACAACCACGGCAGCTGAACGAGCCCGAGCTGGTCAAGGGCCATCACTGATTGAAGCGGTCACCTACCGAATGAGTTTACATACAACTGCCGATGATCCCACGGTCTATCGGCAGGAGGAACACGTCGATCCATGGCATCAGCGTTGTCCCCTACTTCGTTTTGAGCGCTATTTGAATCGAGAGTCTATTCTGACGGAAGACGAGTGCCGACGTATTGCGGATGAATGTGAACAGCGTGTGCTCGAAGCCCGTGCTAAATTCCGTGAAATGGCCAAAGCGAGACCGGAGGAGATCTTCGATTTCGTCTATCACACCATGCCCCCTGAGTTGATAGAGCAAAAGAAGGACTATCTATCACGGCTCGCTCGAAAGGGGCTGAACCCATGAGTCTGACGACCCAACGCACCATGGTGGAGGCACTTAATCTGGCGCTCGACGAGGCGCTCTCAACCGATCCCGACGTTTGCTTGATGGGACAAGATATTGGCTGCAATGGTGGTGTCTTCCGCGTTACGAAGGGCCTACAAGGAAAGCATGGCCAAGATCGCGTTATGGATTCCCCACTGGCTGAGTGTGGCATTGTTGGCACTGCGGTTGGGATGGCTATCTATGGCCTCAAGCCGGTGGCTGAGATTCAGTTCTCCGGATTCACCATGCAAGCTTTCGACCAAATTGAACAGAACATGGCTCGTTACAGGAATCGAACGAGACATGGTCAGCCGCTTGCCATGGTGATGCGCACACCATACGGAGGTGGTATTCGAGCAGTCGAACACCATTCCGAATCACGCGAGGCTTACTGGGCACATACACCCGGACTTAAAGTGGTGATTCCATCAGGACCACGTAACGCTCGCGCCTTATTGGCGGCTGCTATTCAAGATCCTGATCCTGTGATCTTCTACGAACCCAAGGCCGTGTATCGAGCCTTTCGTGAGGATGTGCCCGATGATCCAGAGGTCGCAAGACTTGGTCGTGCACAGGTTGTTCGCAATGGTAGCGATATCACGGTGATTAGTTATGGCGCCATGATGCGGCCAGTACTCGAAGCATCGGATGATCTTTCGAGCCTACACGGTATTGATGTTGAAATCATTGACCTCTTGACCATCAAACCAATGGATACGGAAACGATTATTGAATCAGTGACAAAAACAGGTCGCTGTGTTGTCGTTCATGAAGGCCATAAGACATGTGGCATTGGCGCTGAGATTATTGCCCGCATCAATGAACATGCTTTTGGGCACTTGCTTGCTCCGGTTGGGCGTATCTCCGGCTATGACATTCCCTTCCCTTACTTTCAGTGCGAACAACATTTCTTGCCTGATCCTGACACCATCATCGAGAAAATTCAGGACTTAATGACCTGGCAATAGTGAGCCATCAAACGAGAGACACCTCTACAATGAACCGCGATTTCAAACTACCTGACCTTGGTGAGGGTGTTCATGAAGGACAGATCATGTCCATCATGGTCGCGGAGGGGCAGTCTGTTCGCGAAGATGAGCCTCTGATTGAAGTTGAGACAGACAAGGCCAGGGTTGAGATACCCTCTCCCTATACTGGCACCGTTGCACGTGTCCATGTCAGCGAACAGCAATTGGTCCACGTCGGCGATGTCATGATTTCTTTTTCTGATGGCAGCGAAGGACTGACACCACCAGAAACCACTTCGACAGCAAGCGCAGCGAAGTCGGTTGCTGCGAGTACCGTCATCCCACCAACTGCTCCGCAGCAGCGTCGCGTCGTAGCCGCTCCATCAGTACGAAGGCTGGCCCGTCAAAGGGGCATCGATCTTGCTGGGATACAAGGTTCAGGGCCTGGCGGACGCATTCATCTTTGTGATCTTGATACATCTGTTGCGGAAACAACCGTACCTGTGACCGCAACACCAGCTCCCGTTGAAGCAGCCACCCCAGTCACTGATCCGGTGAGACCGCAACCGCTGGTGGCTGGCACAACCCCAGCCTCGCCACAGGTCATGTCTCCTACAGAGATGCAAGCCTCGACCGGACTCACGCTTGACGAAATTCCGGGCGGTCGTCCAGATCATGATCAATACGGACCCGTCATTCGCCAGCCATTGAGCCAAGCCAGGCATACCATCGCTCGAATCATGAGCCAGTCATGGGCAACGATTCCCCATGTCACTGATACAGACGACGCAGACGTCACTGATCTCGAGGCGCTGCGCAAAGCGCATCAGAACGCCTCCAATCCGCAGCGCAAAGTCACGATGCTTTGCTTTTTGGTGCGAGCGATTGTTCGTGGCCTTGAGAAATTCCCGATTTTCAATGCCAGTGTTGATGAGAGTACCGGTGACATTATCTACCGCCAGTACATTAACGTGGCTATTGGGGTTGAGACAGAACGTGGACTTGTTGCCCCAGTAATTCACAACACCAATCATTTATCGATTCTGCAGATTGCAGATGCATTGGACATCATTTCTTCCAATGCTCGTAGTGCATCATTTGCCGTCAACGATACACGTGGTGGAACGTATACGATCTCGAATGCCGGAGCAGTTGGTGGAAGTCGTTACTCGACGCCCATTATTACCCCACCACAGGTTGCTGTTCTTGCTGCCGGACGTATGCGCCTGATGCCCTGGGTTGTTGACGGTGAGATTAAGCCTCGCTTGATCATGCCATTAAGCCATTCTATCGACCACCGCATCATTGATGGCGGCAAAGAGATTCCTTTCCTACAGTTTGTCATAGGTCAATTACAGAACCCACTTGAGTTTGTTCTCTCTTCATAACCGGAGCTACTGTTGATGGTTGTTGGTGAGTTCGCGCAAGAAGCTGAACTAGTCGTCATCGGCGGTGGCCCAGCTGGCTATGAAGCTGCATTCCATGCTGCTGCTTCCGGGCAAGATGTGACATTAGTAGACACCAGGGAGAACATTGGTGGCAGCTGCCTTCACGAAGCATGTATTCCTTCCAAACTTCTTGCAACGAGATTGCGCATGGCGCGCGATGGGGTTCTTGATAAAAAATCACTTGCGTTACCCGCCGTACCGCAGCAAGATCTTTTACATCTCTTAGATCGAACGGTTGCCACACTTGGATCATCGCTCAATACACAAGCCAAATCATTGAAGATTCATTTCGTGCAAGGCGATGCAACATTTCAAGATGCCAGAAATTTAGGCGTCAACAGCGATACACCTCAACGCTTCAAGTTTCGCAGAGCACTCATCGCAACAGGCAGCACACCTGGCAAGCATCCTGCCCTAGACCACACCATCGATGCGATCTATACGCCAAGCGCCTCTTGGACTCAAGAGGTTGCCAATCAGCAAGTCCTTATTGTTGGCCAAGAAATAGTAGCTTTAGAGATCGCGAGCATTCTTGCTGAGTTTGGTGCTCTCGTGACCATCGCCGATCTGTTGCACGACGGATATGACATTGATCGTGATCTAAAAAAGCCGGCGCAACGTCGACTCCGTGAACTTGGTGCGACGTTTTCAGATCAAGCAAAACTGACCAATGTCGAGCAACAACCAGAAGGTCTTGTGGCAACGCTCTTGAAAGGTGAAACAGAAAGTAAAACCACCTTTCAGATCATCGTTGACTGCACAACTCCAGAACCTAATACAAGTGGCCTCGGCTTGGAAAGTGCCAGCATCGCCACTGATGAACACGGTTTTATCACTATCGATGAACAGCAACGCACCAGCAATCCACGCATCTTTGCTGCAGGTGATGTGACTGGCTTACCTTTCTTGGCCTCGAAGGCCGCCCATCAAGGACGTGTTGCTGTTGACGCCATGGCTGGACGGCCCGCTGCTTTTGACCCCGCAGCCATCCCGTGGACTATCTACACCAACCCGCCAATAGCCGGATGTGGCTTATCAGTGGCCGAGGCTGATCAGGCCGATCTTTGCAACGCGAGTGTGAAGAAGATTTGGGGCGCCAGTGGATTAGCCGCAGCACAAGGGCGTACGGATGGGGTTACCAAACTTGTTTATGAGACCAACTCAGGTTTGTTATTAGGTGGTTTCATCAGTGGCGTTGGTGCTGCAGAGATGATTCAACAAGTCGCTTTGGCACTCGAGTTAGGAGCAACCGTAGAGGATCTTGCCGCCACGATACATGCGCACCCAACGCGTAGTGAGTTGATTGCCATCTGCGCTCAAGAAGCCATGCGAGTCGTCAGTCCGCATCTGACCAAGTAACAACTACTTCGACTGATCGTCACGCTTGTGTTTTGGTTCGTATCCAAGCGGCGGAACACGCTTGCGATCGACTTCAACTTCAGTCAACGGTTCGACCTGTTGTGTGGTCTCGCGATGCCGTTGAGCTAGGTATTGGTAATGACCAGTGCCCTCACGTTTCCAAGCAATTTCCTCATCACTGAGTTCCTTGATGACCTTTGCAGGAACACCCGCTACAACTGAGTTGGGAGGCACCACGGTGCCAGCTTTAACGAATGACATTGCTGCGACAAAGCTGTTTTCACCAACCACCGCCTCATCCATGATCACCGCATTCATACCAACCAGTGCATTGCGCCCAATCGTACATCCATGTAACACAGCCCCGTGCCCGACGTGCCCGTCTTCTTCAATAACCGTGTCGCGGCCAGGAAAACAGTGCACCACACAGGTGTCTTGCAGATTACTACCCTCTTTCATGATCAGTCGCCCAATATCACCACGCAATACGGCGCATGGGCCAACCAAGCAACCAGGACCAATAATGACATCACCAATCAGAACAGCTGTCGGATGTACGAAAGCAGTGGGATCAACCACTGGGCGAATTCCCTCAAACTCAAACGCTGGCATGAGCCTGTTCTTTCTGCTCTGCTATTTCGGTCACTGGCATACGACTTTGTCCTATACGGAAACGTCTTGTCACAAAGCCGACATCACACAAAGTGGCATTCCCAGATGGATTGAGCCCTGAGACATGGAGATCACTAAAAGCGGCGGTCTGATTGACGTAAAGCGGCCCAGTCAGGTTGCAGCTGACTAATGCTCCAGCATCGACCATGGCGTCACTGGCATCAGCAAGCACTTCGTCACTTTGAGAATAGATACTGCATGTAATGGCGCCCACATCTTTCGCTAAATCTGCAGCAACCTCCACACTTTTCTGTGTTGATGGTGTAGCAATCATCCAACAGATGGGGCCAAATGCTTCATGTCGGTAATGCCCATCCTCACCAACATCGACAGTGAGAATCAGTGGTGAATAGACCCGAGCATCGGCAAATTTTGGATTGGTCAGTTGTTCTGAGGCGCGAACAACTGTCTCACCAGTGGATGCGTGCATAGCGATACGATCGACGGTGGCACTATTCTGAACACAACCAAGCACTTCAGCAGCCCTATCTGGATCTCCAAGAAGGCCATTGACGGCTTTCACAATTCCCTGAACAACATCATCAAATGACTTGTGCCCATCATTCGTCTCAATACCACTCTTGGGAATAAAGATATTCTGAGGGGCGGTACACATTTGGCCAGAGTAAAGGCAGAGTGAAAACGCAATATTGCTCGTCATCCCTCTAAAGTCATCGACTGAATCGATAATGATGGAGTTCACACCTGCTTTTTCTGTAAACACCTCTGCTTTGGCATGCGATTCAACCCAATTTCCGAACTCGCTGTTTCCTGTGTAATCAACAATGTCTACTTCCGGAGATGAAGAGAGTGCCTTGGTCATCGGCTCTTCAACTGTATCAACCGCTAGCAGGACAATGTTAGGATCAAGTCCTGCCTCGCTGATTACTTCACGGCAAGTTTGAACGGTCATGGCCACAGGCAAAATGACCTCTGGATGAGGTTTCAAGATGCAGACATTACCCGTAGCCAGATTGGCCATCAGGCCGGGATAGGTATTCCAGGTGGGGAACGTACTACAAGCAATGACTAAACCAATTCCCTTTGGCACGACACGATAGTGTTTGGCCAGGGATACAAAATCTGTCTTACTCACCTGTTTGCGCCAGACAGCCATTGGTGGCGCTTGCGTCATCGCCAGATAGGCCTGAGCCACAGCTTCGAGTCCACGATCTTGAGCATGTGGACCAGCTGCTTGAAAGGCCATCATGAAACCTTGCCCGGTGGTATGCATTGCAGCAAAGGCCATTGCAAAGCTCTGTTGGTTGAGTCGAGCCAATATCTCTAAACAAATGCCTACCCGCTGGTCAATGTCTGTTTGCCGCCATTGTTCACTGGCCCGCTCTGCGGCGTTCATGAGCTCGATGGGCGAAGCACTGGGATAAGTGATGGCCAAATCTATTCCGTAGGGAGACACTTCTTTGCCGACTCGATCAGATCCTGGATGACCGCCTGGGTTGTCCATCGCAAAGGGCTTGCCCAGCCTGGCCTTGAACGCCGCTTGCCCATCCTCCATAGCGGTATCGCCATAGATCTTCCGACTCGGGACTTCAGGATAAGCGCTGAAAAAACCACGCTTCGCAATCGCATCTATGGCTGAGGTCAATGTCTGTTCATGCTTGTCAAAAAACTGCCTGCTCACTTGGCTGTCCCTTCAATGATGGTCGACCCATAGTCGATATTCAGGCATGCTAGACCTGAATCAAATGGAGAGAGGCCATG
>CALCOW010000389.1 GCA_937899935.1 uncultured Phycisphaerae bacterium | reverse complement strand
GGTTTGCCTTGTTCGTTTATAAGACCAACATGACTTAATGCAGTGCCGCCGTGATCATATAGATCTGTCCAGAGCACTGAATCAACAAAAGGTTTCGACAGAGACATCGCAAAAGTGCGTGTCGCCCACATCGCCTGTTTTTCTTGAGACCAGGGCCCCATCCACTGACCACCACGCCCCTCATCTTCACCTGACTGTTCACTGGGCACCCCAATGGCCGTCAGCACCACCGGAATCTCGAGCAAGAAGAACGAGTCCAACAGGTCACTGATCTGCATCAAATCGCGCACCTGAATACCCGCGCGAGCCTCACCAAACAATAACTGCACGCCAATGGCATCAATGCGAATGCCTTCTTGAAGAACTTGTTCTAAGAACACACGAGGTGCAATGGAGTCTTTATTGACTGCACAGTGCTCACCAAAAGGCTCTCGAAGCTCTAAGAGACAACGGGCCGTTGGCCGAGCTTCACGAACTGCCAAGACACTCATACGAGTTAGATCAATCAGTTGTTGAGAGCTAAATGAAAAGTAGTCGTTTAAGTTGAGCCCGCTTGCCACATTCCAGATTGCAACCGTATTCCTGTATCGATCAACCACACGATGAAGGTGATCGTAGAGCAAGTCGCGACAGGCTTTATAGTCGTGCTTCCAAACCTGCATCCAGTCAGGCATCCATCGTTGCGAGAGATTGATCAACGGGCCTGCAAGAACCGGCTTGCCACATTTTTCTGCCCATGACATAAGGCGATCGGTGGCCCGCCAATCAAGTTCCCCCTGCCGAGGTTCAATATCACGCCAAATCAAAGGCAACGACACCACGTCGAACTCTCGCTCAACAAGATCGAGCACTGGCTGATCAAATCGGCTTGGCCAAAGTCGCAAACCCAACGTGGTCGCAGAAGCAGCCCGTTGGCCGTAGCGACGATGCAAGAGAATCTGCGCATGGGCAGTGGCCAATCGCTCTGATGCATCAATACTTTTGGCCAACGCTTTGTTTGCTAGCTTCGCTGCCTCACGCCCATCATCACTGACCAAGGCACGGGTCAAGAGTTGACGGGCTTCTTCCCAATTCGCCACTGCCGGATGTTCTGCACTGAGATCAAACATCTGCCATTCTTCGGACTTCCCGAGAAATGTTTTGATCCGGTGCCTCGCCAATTCAACGGCGAGGTTGTAGGGCTCTTCACGCTGCCGAAGCAGACAGGTCTGGAGCATCAATCGCCCACGCCCAGCGACTTCATACTGAACGGTTATCGCCATGGCGGTGGTGGCTGATGTCGTACCACGAAGAATCCCATCAACACCAGCCTGCGTACTCTTGAGCAGGTCAACATTCCCGGGCATGGCCCGCAGGTTCTTGTCCATGAGGTAGGCGCTGGTCGCATCGAGGCTACCCGTAGCAGCATCCACCTCTGGCAAGTCGTAATACTCAAAAAGGAGCGCCATAAACCCTTTTCCAACCCCACTCGTACCAAGAACCCTTCCTGTCGGACCGCGTCACATTTTCTCTCGCCCCCTATTAGACCAGGAACAAACCATTCTCGCGGCAAACCGGCTGATCGCAACGCCTCGATGTGTTTTCAGTCTAGGTAATCCGGAAAAGGTGTCTATGTTCCTTTTCGCCTTACGACTGATGTTAGACTGCGAGGTATGAGTATGACAGATTCAATGAACACCGTTTTTCAGACCGATCTTCCACTCCCTGGCCGCCGTCAGGGCAAAGTCCGCGATATTTACGAGGTTCCTGGTGATGCCAACACCGCACCTCGGATGTTAATTATCGCCTCCGACCGCATCAGCGCCTTCGATGTCGTCTTGCCCACACCCATTCCTGGAAAGGGTTGCATGCTGACCGGTATCGCGGAGCAATGGTTCGATTTTGTACGCCAACTGAACATCATTGACGACCATCTGCTCTCGACGCGTGGTCATGATGTTCCTGGCATCTCCCAGGATGAGGCTGCCTCGATAGATGGCCGGGTGATGGTCGGAAAGGCCTGCGAGGTGATTCCTGTTGAATTTGTAGTCCGTGGCTACCTTGCTGGCTCAGGCTGGGCTGAATACCAAGAGAACCAGTCCGTCTGTGGCGTCCCACTGCCTGCGGGGCTCACACAATGCAGCCAACTTCCTGAACCAATCTTCACGCCCGCAACCAAAGCCACTGTGGGACATGATGAGAACATCGATTTTGAAACCTCCTGCTCCATCGCGGGACAAGAGGTGATGGAGCATCTACGCGAGGTCTCACTGAAAATTTACAACGCGGCCGCCGCCTATGCCCGAGAGCGTGGCATTGTGCTGGCTGACACGAAATTTGAGTTTGGCTATCCGATCGATCATGAAGGCAAACGCTGTGGCGAACCAATTCTGATCGATGAGGTTCTGACCCCCGACTCATCACGCTTCTGGCCTGAAGAGGAGTATGAGGCCGGACGTGACCAGAACTCCTTTGATAAGCAGTATGTTCGCAACTACCTGCTTGAAATGGTCGAAGCTGGCACTTGGGCTAAAACACCACCAGGACCAGAACTCCCCGACGAAATCGTGACCAATACACTGACACGCTACCGCGAAGCTCGAGATCGCCTGTTTGGCTGATCACCAAAGACCGAGCTAGCCACCGAGCCGCTCTGCAGCTTCCACGGTATTGCGTAGCATCATGGCGACCGTCACTGGACCGACGCCTCCAGGAACTGGTGAGATATATCCTGCCACTTGCGACACTTCATCAAAGGCGACATCGCCAACGGTGTGCATCTGGCCATCTTCACCTTTGACGCGATTGATACCAACATCAATCACGATAGCCCCTGGCTTAATCATGTCACCTCGTACGAGATTTGGAACACCTGCCGCTGACACTACGATGTCAGCACTTCGCACTAAGCCATCTAAATCTTGTGTATGAACATTCGTTGAAATCACCGTGGCTTGCGCTCGCATCAACAACACGGCCACTGGCTTGCCGACGATGTTACTCGCACCAACACAAACTGCGCATGCTCCCTCCAGTTTCACACCCGTTGACTCGATCATCTCCATGACCGCAAGTGCCGTACAAGGAACCAAACTACGGCGACCATAAACCACTTTCCCAATATTGGCAGGATTCACACCCTCCACATCTTTTTCAACAGCAATCATTGATTGGATGCGTTCGGTATCAACGCCATCGGGCAGTGGCAGGTGCATCATGATGGCGCGTACATCTTCATTGGCATTAAGCAAGAGCACGCGACCAAGTATGTCATCTTCGGTGGCTGCATTGGTCAATTCATGCAGGTGATAGTCGATGCCAACTTCAAGACAGGTCTTGGCTTGATTGCGTGCATAGATCGCCCCGGGGCTATCGGCCCCACCAACCAACATGGCATCCAGCCGCACGGGTCGCCCCTGCGATTGGAGCACCGCGACACGCTGACGTATCTGAGCCTTGAATTGCTCTGCAAGGGAGGTCCCATCAATCATTCTCGCTGTTGCGTCCATCATGCCCACAAGAATATCCTCTCCGACCTACACTGTGGGGATGCCACAGCCTGAAGTTATCGCAATGAACGTGGGAAACACCCGCACCCAGATCGGTCATATTAGCGAGGGAGCGCTCTCGACTGCGGTTCGGATCCCCAATACTGATCTTGCCAAGATCGTTCAGCACGTGGTTGGAGAGACCAAACGCCTTGGCAACCTGCCTGCGATTGTGATCGCAGCCGTCCATGAGGAGATCGGTGCCAACATCACCTCTGCATTGCGAGATCAACTGGCCGCTGAGGTCTATCAGGTCGGCAACGATCTTCCGGTACCGATTGGACAATCATTAGACCGAGAGACCCTAACGGGAGTCGACCGACTGCTCAATGCCGCCGCTGCCTACGACCAACTCAAACAGGCATGCGTTGTGGTTGATGCCGGCACAGCTGTGACGGTTGACTTTGTCGATGGCGAGGGCACCTTTCATGGGGGCGCCATCGCGCCCGGTGCACATATGCAGCTCGAGACACTTTCACAGCACGCTTCAGCGCTACCCGAAATCAAATGGCGAAAACCAGATGATGAACCATTTGGACGCAGCACTGCCGAAGCCATGCTTCAAGGCGTCTACTATGGCATCCGTGGCCTTGTCCGCGTCACCGTTGAACGTTATGCAGAACACTATCAAGCCTATCCACTTGTGATTGCTACTGGCGGCGATGGTCAACTCTTATTCGATCAAGATGACTTTGTTGACCGTGTCATACCCGACCTGACACTCCAAGGAATTGCCGTTGCGGTGCGTCACGCACTTGCTGCCGATGAACACGAGCACGAAGAACACTAAAGCTGTTGTCACTGCCACACTCACAACGCCTGCAACAGCGGGCGCCGTTGCCATCATTGCGCTACAAGGCCGGCACACAACCCTTCTCAAAGAACTAACTGGCTGCGATGAACTCAAGCTCACGCAAACACATCTTGTTCAGTTGGCTGATATTGATCAAGGCCTGGCGCTACCACTGTCCAATGAAACCGTTCTGCTAATGCCGCATGGCGGCTCACGTATTGTCGAGCGCCTGGCGATCTGGCTCATCGAACACGGCGTCACATGGATACAGGCAAAGGACGTGAGTTGCCAGCATCTCTTTCCAGAAGCAAGCGATGCGTACGAAGCAGTCATGCTAAACACACTTGCCACCGCAACCAGCCGTTTGGCGATTGACCTCCTCTTGCAACAGCCCCAGCGATGGCGATGTCATCCTCAGCTTGGCGCCGAAGACCTGGCTCGTAGCCAACGTCTCAATCGACTGATTAAACCTGCTCATATCGCTCTGGTCGGACACCCAAATGCTGGAAAAAGCTCGCTGATTAATACGTTGATGGGAAGAACCATTTCGATCGCCACCGACGTACCAGGCACCACCCGCGACTACACCACTGGCCTGGTCG
>CALCOW010000388.1 GCA_937899935.1 uncultured Phycisphaerae bacterium | reverse complement strand
CGAAAAGAATGACGACCGAAACTGATTTGAGCATCAACTGGCTCAATGGCTTTGTTTGTGGATGCAATTGAAAGTGCGGTGTTTGCTCACTGAATGAGGTCATCTCAGAGAGCGCCGCAGCCACCGCTTGAGCCTTCTCTTCAAGGCCATCTGCATAGCTCATTAGAATGACTGGCGTCCCCATCCGTAGGCCCCGCTTGTATACCGTCGTCGTAGTGATGAGCTCAAAGCAAGCTTGAAGCACCACGCCCCAGTACTCATCGGCCTAACGAGCCCGGCTCTTAAGGTGATCCAAGTCGATATCGAGCTGATCGTTGAAAGAAATGCCCAGTTCCTTGATCCTTCCTGGGGCCAGTTCAATCGCAAATTGGGCTGGTAACACACTGGAATAGGTGCCCAGGCGCTGATGATATTGGATATCGGACTCATTCTTAAATTGTGGTGCTTGTCTTTTCATTTCATGGGTTGCGGTGACGCGCCCACGACTATCGACAAAGATAATGTCCATATCGGTCAGGCAATTTCCCATCCAGAAAGCGCGCTGCGCCGCATTTGGAAAGATAAAGAGCATGCCGCCATTGGGTTCGATTTGCTCAACACCCATCAGGCCTTGATTTCGTTCAAGAAAATCGTCTGCAACACGAAGATCGAAGATCTCACCAGCCAGTGAGAGTCGCTCATTATCAGGATCGCTGACCTGTTCACTACAGGTCAGATGCATCACGGTGATAGAGATTAGGAAGACGAAGAATCTGCAAGCAACCACTGATGACTCTCCTGGGTAAAGACAACCTGCTGCCTCGGAATGTTATCGAGTACGAAACTCCTTGTGAAATCATCGAGGCTCATTGGCACTGGTGTTGAGCAGAGGCCTGAATATGAGGCAATGAGGCCAATGACACGTTCAGCTGGTACCCCTGCTTGAAGGTAGGTGATCAGTCGTGAATCACCGTGTCTCTTGGCCAAACGTCGCCCATCAGGTCCGACCACCAACGGCAGATGCCACCACTTTGGAACGGCAGCTCCCAGAGCTTTGTAAATCAAGGTCTGTCTCGCTGCCGAAGTCAACAGGTCATCACCTCGTACGACATCAGTGATGCCCTGTCGGATGTCATCCACGACAACCGCAAGTTGGTAAGCCGGCTGCTGACGTTGCGTCCAGACAACAAAATCACCAATGTCGGCGGCGACGTTGACCGCTTGAGGGCCTTGAAGTTGATCTTCAAAGGTGACCAGATCATCCTCAATCTGAAATCGATAACTGGATGCAGCAGTTGGCTCAAACAGGAAGGCCTCTTTTTGGGTTGGTCGCAAATGGCGAGGAAAACGATTCTCAGATGGTCCCTCTGAGGGACTTTGGTGTGGCGCTGCTGCGGCTCTTTCGATTTCCCGTCGCGTCAGATCACAGCGGAAAATCTGGCCTTGCTGGGCAAGTGACTTCATGGCATCGAGATAGGGTTGCGGTTGGGCCGACTGTACGAGTGCTGGCTCATCACACACCATGCCAAGCCATTGAAGTACATCGATTGCCTGTTGATGGGCCCAAGGCTTGATGCGTGGCGAGTCAAGATCCTCAATCCTCAGTACCACATCCCAGCTTCGTTGCTTGGCCAAAGCCCAATTGATCAAAAATGTCCTGGCGTTGCCTATATGCAGGGCGCCAGTCGGTGAAGGAGCGAGTCTCGTACGGTGTTTGGTCATTTTGCAGCGGCTCGATATAGTCTAGCCCGTTCTTAGGTAACTGAGACATGGTTGTAGACGCAGTGTATAAGAGGTTCTGTGGAGGCGCGACCGCGTAAATAGTCCAATGGATCGACTCGAACCAGAAAAGATACAGGCGCAAGTTGACACAATGGCTGAATGGGCCCTCAATGGAGAGGCGCTTCAGCGGACTTTGTCTTTTGCCGACTTTCAGTTGGCCATGGCCTTTGTGCAACAGGTTGCAGCCATTGCGGAACAGCAAAAACACCATCCAGACATCATGATTCGTTATAACAAGGTGACCTTAACGGTCACGACACACGATGCAGGTGGATTGACGGATCGCGATTTCTTATTGGCACGCTCCGTCGATGAAATCACGCTCAAGTCTTAGTGGGCGGCTGGTCAAATCTCATCGGATCGTAGTGCTTGGCGGACGATGGTTGCTCTGCGAGCTCGGAGCTTTTCAGTTCCGATGGTCTCATCTTCGGGTGAAAGATGTCCTGGTTGCAATAACAAAAAGAGTTTATTGATGAGTGCTGGATCGATGTCAGTGATGCGCTCAAGGAAGATGCCCAGCCGTATCCGGCTCAGATATTTCATTGCTTCTTCAATACCGAGTAGGTGGGCGGATCGAAGTATATTCAGCGCTCGATGCACGCGATCGT
>CALCOW010000387.1 GCA_937899935.1 uncultured Phycisphaerae bacterium | reverse complement strand
GGCCCGAGGCCAAGGCTGCGGCTTCGCCGGCCAATAATCGGCGACTCAAAAAACTCATGTCCAGCCGACAGTCACTCATCGATGGCATTTTGCTGAGTGAAGTTTTAGGGCCGCCACGGGCGATTCGGGAATATGGGGCCGATGAGGGCCTTTGACGCCATGAGGCTTTGTGATGCAGCTGGAAATCTTCAAGTTCATCACTTTTCGCTGAAGTACGCTCCACGTTAGCGGTGATTTCGCGACATCGGTATACTTCGGCCCATGCCAGACACCGCTACATCCTCTCCAGTCGATTCCGCCCGCCTGACTCAGGCGTATCGCTCTCGTCAGCAGCGACTGCAAGGATGCCTCGCCGAGCATCAAATCGAGGGCCTCTTGATCTCTGCTCCACGCGACATTTGCTACCTGACAGGTTTCCACGGTGATGAGAGTCTGGCGCTTGTCACGGATTCTGGAGCCTGGGTGATTTCTGATAGTCGCTTCGAAGATGAATTGGCGCTTTGGGCTGATCAGGCAACTGGTGCAGGGATCATTATGGGTATTCGGCACCAACTCAACGAGGCGCTTTGCGATCATCTTGATAGAGAAAAGATCAAACGTCTGGGGGTTCAGGCTGAGTCTATGACAGTGGCCGCGATGGAAGAGCTTGTTCGGTCGCTCTCGCCACACGGCTTTGGCGTGACGGCGGTTGCAGGCCTCATTTCTGGAATGCAACGAATCAAGGATGAGACAGAGATTGAACTGATTAGCCATGCAATCGACATTCAGCAAAGGGCCCTTGGTGAAGCCTTATCTCTGCTAAAAATCGGCATGACTGAGCACGCATTTGCTGCTGAGCTGGAATATGCGATGCGCCGACTGGGGGCAAGCGGACCTGGTTTCTCGACCATTGTGGCCAGCGGAGCCAACAGTGCGCTATGTCATCATGCAGCCGATGAAACGCCAATTGATGCAGGTGTCCTTCTCATTGATTGGGGAGCAGCCGCGCTTGGCTATAACGGCGATCTTACTCGTACCTATGCAATTGGAACGATGCCAAGCCCATTGGATGAGATCTATCAGATTGTCCTTGAGGCACAGTTGGCAGGTATTGCTGCCTGTCAGCCGGGTGTTTTTTGTGCAGAAGTTGACCAGGCGGCCCGTCAGGTGATTGAAGAGGCCGGCTATGGAGACCAATTTATCCATGGGCTGGGGCATGGATTGGGTCGACAGGTCCACGAGGGACCTTATTTTAATAATTTAGAAGTGGAAACGGCACTCGAGCCGGGAATGGTAATGACAGTTGAGCCAGGTATTTATTTGCCTGGCATTGGTGGCGTTCGTATTGAGGATGACGTCCTAATCACCGCATCAGGACATCGCGTGCTTTCCGACATGAAGAAGGAACTTCAGGTCTTGGAGCCAGGGACTGTCTAAAGATGCTCATGGATGTGGGCCACAAGGAGTTAGGTGCATGATCGATATTCGTAAGCTCAAGGAGTTGGTCCGACTGATGGTCACCAACGATCTCACGGAGCTAGACCTACGTGATACAGAAGAACAGGTGACGCTGCGTCGCAGTCGAGATGAAGGCGCTCCGGTGGTGATGCAGGCTCCGGCAGTGGCTCCACCTCCAGCGCCGTCTGCACCGGCGCCGACGGAGGATCAGGCGGTCGAAGACCTTCCGAGCATTGCCAGTCCGATGGTTGGTACTTTCTTCGCCGCAGCGAATCCTGATTCAGATGCATTTGTCAAAGTTGGAGATGAAGTCTCCGCGGATACAGTTGTTTGTCTCATTGAGGCAATGAAGATCTTCAACGAGATCAAGGCGGAAGTCAGTGGCACGATTCGTAAGGTGCTTGTCTCAAATGGAGAAGCGGTTGAATTTGGGCAGCCGCTATTCATTATCGACCCGGCCGGATAGATCATGTTGGATGGTTTGAGTTTTTAAGGCAAGCAGGTCAAGGCATCACATTATGTTTTCACGCATTCTGATAGCAAATCGAGGTGAGATTGCTCTCCGTATTATCCGCGCCGCAAAGGCGATGGGTATTGATTCGGTTTGTGTTTACTCTGAAGCGGACGCCGATGGTCCATGGCTCAAGCATGCCGACCAGGCAATCTGCATTGGTCCGGGGCCAGCAAATGAGTCTTACCTACGCGTTGATCGCATTATCTCAGCAGCAGAAATTGCAAATGTTGATGCCATTCACCCTGGATATGGATTCCTTTCAGAGAATGCACATTTTGCTGAAGTCTGCCGTGATTGCCACATTGAATTCATTGGACCGAGTCCTGAAGCGATGCGTTTGCTTGGCGATAAGGTCAGTTGCAAGAACATGGCAAGGGCGACAAAGACACCTATTTTTCCGGGTAGTGATGGCGCCATCGAGGATGAAGATGAGGCCTTAGAAGTTGCCGAAGAGATTGGCTACCCGGTCATTGTCAAAGCATCCGCTGGTGGTGGGGGCCGAGGCATGCGTGTGGCGCATAACGACGGCGCTCTTCGATCGGCGATGGGCCAAGCAAGTATGGAGGCCAAGGCAGCGTTCGGAAATGGGGCGGTGTATCTCGAGAAGTACCTCGAAAAAGCCCGACATATTGAGGTGCAGGTGCTTGGTGATAGTCACGGTAATGCCATACATCTGTATAACCGTGATTGTACGACGCAGCGTCGTCACCAGAAGTTGATTGAGGAGGGCCCTGCGCCGAAGGTTGAGGCCAAAGTTCGTGACC
>CALCOW010000386.1 GCA_937899935.1 uncultured Phycisphaerae bacterium | reverse complement strand
GAATATATTGCGTCAGTCATCGACACCTACTACGGACTATGGGCTGCTTGGGATGAATCGCCCGGCGGTATGTGGGGAATTTATATTGCAAAAACGCGAGATGAGCTGGCGATCAAAGATCCCCGCGGGCAAGCGCTCGTAGAAGCATTTTTGCCACCAATGATGTATGGATACGAAGCACTAATCGATCCCTCATTTGAAGGTGAGTTCAAACTCACATTTGATTCTGCGCATCCGTATACGCATAAGTCACAGTATTACGTCGATGCCACTCTTACGGGATCTCTTGATACCAAACTCAGTGGTAATAAAGAGGACAACACATTACGTGGGAACCACGGTAATAACGTGATCCGTGGTGATCACGGTGTCGATACCTTTGTATTGAGTGGATCAAAATCTGAATACACATTGACTCTCGATGAGGATGTCTTGACCATCATCGATCAGGTTTCAGGCCGGGACGGAAAAGACAAAGTCAGTGAGATAGAAGTGCTTCGATTTAAAGATGGTGATATTCGATTGCCTCAAGAGTAGATCGATCCCCAGCATTCTTGGAGTTTGTTCCCCAGTCGCTGGCCAGCGGTAACACAAGGGTCCGATACTTGGTTGTATTGGCTGATATCGTTCTTGTACGGTCGATTCGTAACCACCTCGTACTAGCAAATCGCCCAGATTACCTGTCTGACATGATTGGCCCAAATGGCGTCTATGCACTGTATCTGTACATATTGCATGATTGAAACTTGATCGAACAGCTTAACAACCGACTTGTTGACAAGAGGCGCGGTTTGAAGACGGATGCTTCATAAGCCACCCGTGCTCACGAGGAGTTTAGCGACAGTCCACGATACTTTTGCCTAGTACTGCGCACAGGGCATGCATTGACCGAAAGGACCTCCCGGCATTTTATGGGGGACGCAGGTGTAAACATGCCCTGTGTAAGCAGTACAAAACAGACTGACTAAGTGATGCCATCGAAACTGTCGCTCGGAGAAGCCACCATGAAATTAACGAAGTGGAAGGGAAATAAAGAAGCCCATCTAAGAGCTCTACTCGGTTCACTTATTGCACTGCTCTTATTAGTTGGAGCCACTGATCGAACATATGCTCAAATAAATAAACCACTGGCACTGAAGCAAGATACGCTGCTGATCGATGCTTGCCGCAATCCGGAGGTAGATCCTCGTCGAATATTGGGCCTTCTTGCACAGGGTGCTGATGCCACCATTCCAGATGAGAATGGGAAGACGGCTCTCGACTATGCTCGCGATAACCGTCGGCTACGTAGTAGTGCCGCATACGGAGAGCTCAGTGCACAAGCGGTGCACGACTCAGTTAATCGCGCCATAGATATTATTGAGTTCGAGCCCTCAGACAACAACTGGGACCTCATTTTTGCTGTCAGTTTGAGTGGCTTTGTGATCGTTGTTGCGCTTCTTGCTTCTTGGAAGCGTTAGATCGATACAAGGGCCAGTAAAGCCAGTTAGACTCTATTCTATGTTCCGAAATCTCCGACCGCCATTAGGTGTTGTTTTTCCATTGTTCGTGGAGTGCCTAGCAAGATGAGTTCGGCGATCCGTATGGCGGTTCTTGGACGTGCTCAAGACGGTGGCATGCCACATATTGGCTGTAATCGACGCTGTTGTAAGCAAGCACGACTCGAAAATCATGTGGAGCTTCCAGCATGTCTTGGTATCTGGAATTGCACAACGGGTGCTCGAATCTTGATTGAGGCAACGCCAGCAATCACGACACAAGTTGCGTTGCTTAATGGAATTGCCAACATACCATCCGATCAGTCAAATATTGTAGACGCTATCTGTATTACTCATGCTCATCTGGGTCATTACACCGGTTTGATGTACTTAGGGCGTGAAGCCAGCGGTAGCAGTGAATTGCCAGTTCATGTGACTAAATCAATGGCAGAATTTCTTAAGGCCAATGCACCGTGGTCTCAACTAATCGAAGAGTCATTTATAAATCTAAAAATCATCAGGACCCAAAAATCATTTAATCCGATTGATCAAGTTGATATTGAGGCGATTGTTGTGCCGCATCGAGATGAGTCAAGTGACACTGTTGCGTTTAAGGTAAGTGGCCCTGATCGAACTTGTCTGTTTTGCCCCGATATAGATTCCTGGCCATCTGACAAAGCACTTATGAATCAACTGTTTGATGATGTGGACAT
>CALCOW010000385.1 GCA_937899935.1 uncultured Phycisphaerae bacterium | reverse complement strand
GTACTAATCTGTTTGGTACTGTTTACTTTGGATTACTTGGCCTGGATATGGCCCACGTATTTATGGGCGGCGCCGCCATGGCCTTCACTTGCTTCTGCGCCATTACAGGCCGTCTGGGGCGAGGCACAGCTGAGACACTCTTTGTCATGGCTTTGTTCTACTGGTTTGTCGTCCTGGCATCAGTTGTTGTATGGCTGATGATCTATGTTGTTTTTCTTGAATGGGTACCCAGCTGACCTCTCCGAGCGACATGCTAAAACGTTATGACTGACGAACAAACATTACGAGACGCAACCGCCCGCCACGGGGATGAGATACCTCCGCGCACGGTCGAGTTGCCTGGGCCAACCACCTGGCCCTTCCTCTTGGCGTTTGGCATTGCACTCAGCGCCATGGGCGTGCTGACGATGTGGGTCGTCTTCTATGTTGGTTGTGCGGTGACGGCCGTGGCCGCATTCGGCTTTTTCCGTGACGTCTTCCCAAGGGAAAAGGTTTGGTATGCCGAGATTGAACATCCCCAGCCAGTGGTCGAGCCCCGTGGCAGCGTCGAGCACCTGACACCTGGCATGGCGGGCCACCGACTCCAACTCCCAGAGAAGGTACATCCCTACCGCGCTGGCATTTATGGCGGCCTCGTCGGTGGTGTCGCCATGGCGGTTGTCGCATTGATCTACACCGTTATCTGGTTGCAAAGCTGGGCGTATGCTCCCAACGTTTTGAGCGCCATCTTGTTACCGGATTACCGCGATCAAGCCTTAGATTTCTACTTGGCATGGCACTGGAAGGGCGTCTTGTTTGGCGTCGGCATTCACATCATTCTGGCGATTAGCATTGGCTTGGTCTATGCCGTTGTTCTTCCCATGATGGGTGGCAAGAGACTAGCTATGTTTCTCGGAGCATTGGTTGGCCCCCTGATTTTCACCGGCCTGCTTTGGCCATCCGTGGCGATCATTTCAGAACCCATGGCGAATCTGATTTGGAACACTGAGTCAGCAAGCTTGTGGGTGTTCATTGGCTCACAGTTTGCCTTTGGCTTTGCTTGTACGTGGTGGATCCTTCGAGCCGAACGTCGTTATACGCCACAGTGGATCAGACACTACACAACACCTGAAGCAGAATCTGGAGGGCACGCATGATGAACACATTCCTGCGATCCTCCTGCCTAGCGACACTTGCCTTGTCAATGCTTGTCACAACAACAGGCTGCGAAGAAGGCTTCGGTAGTTTCTGGCCAGGAAAACCGGTCTATCCAGACGACATGCCGCTGCGTCCTGAGCAAGTCTTGTCATTCGATCTGCTCTATCAAGCACAGTGCGCTGGCTGCCACGGCAACCAGGGCAAGGGTGGTCCAGTCGCGGCGCTTAATGACCCATTGACGATGTCCATCATGCCGGAGGACTACCTAATCAAGGTGATCTCTCATGGCGTCAATCCTGACGATGATCCAGAAATTGCCAAGACGCTTGGTGTTGAAGAGATCTTGATGCCAGCGTTCAGCCGCAAACTCAATGGCATGCTGACTGATGAACAAATCATGATCCTTGCAAAAACTCTGAAGCAAGGTCCACCGTCTTGGCTCAACAGCGACCATGATCAAGATACATCGTCGGACGCATCTTCAGAAAACACCAAAGAGAAACAGGGATGGGACACCTCCGAGCTTCCATCTAAACTGCCAACCTATTTGATCAGCGAAGCGCCCAAAGGCAGTGCCAGACGCGGTGGCGAGTTGTTTGCGACCTATTGTGGTAGTTGTCACGGACCTGAAGGTGATGGTGGACCAGGCATGGTAGGTGGCTCCGTTGTCGAACCTGGCTACCTGGCCCTGGTCAGCAACCAGTACCTCCGTTGGGTCATCATTGCAGGCCGGCCTGACCTCATGGAAAAAAATGGGATGCCCGGCTACCACGACTTACCTGATGCAAAAGGACAATCGCTCACTGACCAACAGATCTCTGACTTGGTTTCCTATCTCAGTTCACGTCGCGAACAATGGGCGACCAATCCTACTCCGGTGAA
>CALCOW010000384.1 GCA_937899935.1 uncultured Phycisphaerae bacterium | reverse complement strand
ACGTCCGAATTTGATAATTGCTGGAGCACAGCGGTCAGCAACAACCTCGCTGAAGCATGGTCTCATGGCCAGTCCTGAGATTAAGTTCATATCAAATTCTGAAGAAAACCTTTCATACAAAGGTCAATATATTGGTTTCCCTTTTGCGACGCCATATAACTCTCGCAGTATTGTCGGCTTTGAAAATGACGGTGCGGCATATGAAGCGATGACCAGACAGTACCGGTATACAAAGGAAGGCGAACAAAAGAAGCAAGCATTGACACTTAAGTACTACGGTATTAAGTGGCCTTACTTTATGGTGTTTCCTCACATCGCTAGCAATATTCGTCAGCAGTTACCAGAGGCAAGAATTGTCTTGATCCTTCGTAATCCAACGGAATGTCTATGGTCCTCGTTCCGTAAGCGTTATAAAGGTCAAGATTTGGCCGGTGACTTTGCCGCCTTCGTTGATGAGGGACTTAAAGATATAGAGGCTGGATTTGATGCTGCATGGCGATCGAAGTGGCAACATATGTTCTTTGTTGATGAGAAACCTGCCATCGCATTGGATCGTGGGTTCTATTACCCTCAAATCATGCACTTTCTTCATCTCTTTGGATGGTCGCATGTCTACGTAATGAACTACCAAGATTTCTCCCAGAACCCTTTATCCTCATTGAGTAAGTTGTTACGTTGGCTCAATCTTCCAGGTCCAGGAGATAATGGTGTTGATTACAGCGATTTAGATAAAAGACACAACGCTATTGAGGAACACAATGTCGCGAAAGTGGTGTCAGCTACGATGGACTCAGATACAAGGCTGAGACTCAATCAGTTTTATGCACCTTCTAATAATCTGTTATGCGAATTGCTAGATTGGGATTGTGACGCCTGGACAAATCATTAATCGTTAGTGATTTCTGCGCGCCTAGCTGTAGCGAGTAGCCTCTCACTCAAAAGACTACTGGAATTGGTATTGTGAGCATTGAAAATCCTTTTAATCGAGATGCATGCTTAAGTGATAAGCAAGCGGCAGAGCTTCAAGCTCAGCTAGAAGCCAAGGGCATTCGATTGCTCCCGTTTCCTTTTCAGCACATTCTTACAATTATTAGTGATTGCGATTTCTCTTTTCCGAAAAGTACTTGGCATTCATTGTCGAAACTTTGCTACGAAATGAATCTCGACTTTGGTGACTCGATGCTGCCAATCGATCTGCGTCGTGAAAGTCGTATGCCGAACAGTCTGTTTTGTCCCTCATTTGGATTTGGGAATCATCTGGGTAGAAGTGTTGATGATTTGGGGCAACTTGCAGAACTTGGGCTTCTTGACCACATTCATGGACTCTGGAATCCGGCTCCAGCAGGCATTGTCATTCCTACCTCAACTATCAAATGGACAAATGACCACACAGGCTGTGTTACCGATCTGGGGGAGAACATTCTGCGGCTCCAAAAGCTCATTAAGCAGGAGGCAAAACGTCGTTTTGTTTGGACGTTCCCTCGCGCCGCTTGCCTCGACTTGTTGGGGTGCTCAGGAGTACCGCCAAAAGTGTTCTTTCTCTCACGTGGTGGATGGCGATTGGAGTTAGAACATGTTGGCATTGATGACCTGGGCGATGAACTGAAGAGACATCGATACCACCTATCCTGGCCAGAGCCCAGCCTAAGATCTGGTAGGTTCGAAATTGATCAGATTGAAATTATTTGTGAGAGTCGCGAAGTCCAGGAGGCTATCAAACAACTCTGTATTTTTTCCATAGATCGGGAGACACAACTTGAAGTCATTGATCAGCTTCAGAGTCACTTGGGCGCGGTCTGTCGACTCTTTGTTGATCACAGTGCTTCTGGCTTTTTGTCACGTGCATCAGCTCGGGGCCATCGGGAAAAACTGAAAGCCGTTCGCGACATATTAGAACCTAATGACCTCAAGCCTTGCTGGTTAGATCAGCCTGATGATGGCGTCGGTGTTTCACTGTTGCCAGATGATCCAGAGTCACCCCTTTATGTACTCGATCGTTTTCGGGAAGCCGGCGTTCGATTTGTCAATCCATCAGGTAGTTCTGGAGAGCCACGCAATTCTCTGCATCCTCTTCAAGTTACTAGCCCAACTATTGCACGAGATGGTAAGCCGATCACAGTGGCGCGCCGAGTAATGCCTGTTCAGGATGAGAGTTATTTAGACGAATCACTGAGTGATAAAGTCAATCGAAAGAGTCGTATTACAACGCTCGCTCCACGTCTCATGACCGTTTTGCATACGACTAAAGATCGGAACGCTCGTGCGATCCCTTTCTATACACACCTAGGAGCTGATCAGGAATGGCAAGATAAAGACGAGCAATTTGATCCTCATGTCCTCAAGCTGTTGCAAGATCGAGTGTTCAACCTGTCTGGTAAGGTGAAACAGCATCATCGAATTTGTCTAATGCGGGCATCATGTTTTTATCAGTATCTAGAAATGATGATTCAAATTGCTGACCATGTTGATCGTGTCAATTCAAATGAAGTAAACATTCATTCTTGGATTGATCCACAGTCAGGGATTCGTAGACCTCAGAATCCGGCGGAGTTACATGGCCTGACGTTGAATGTCCAAAAAGCCAGTGCCGCAAAGATTTCTTTGGACAAGAAGGAATTGCAGGATGTCTTGCGAATCGGCTCTCATGTAGGACAAAAGGCCGAGTGTGTCACGGTTGTAAGCGGGGGCATTCGACAGCGTGTCGATCTGACAGAGTGCAAAGGAGAGTCGCCTCTCTCAGTGCCAAATATTTTAGGAGCGATTCAATACCTTGGACTGGAATGCAATGGCTTACAGAGTCGATGGCATCGTCGCCTTAAGTGGGGCCTTCGGATAGCCTCTCAAACCGGATTCAGTCTGTTTATTGGTACTCGGTCTCTCTATCGCAAACTTCCGCGATGCTCGGGTTCTATATTTGTCAAGGCGCTGCCACCAAAAGAGGGCGAGATCATTTGGTTTAGTATGGCGCTGGCCCAATGGAAGACAAAGCTTGATAAGGCACAGGTTTGTTTTTCAAATGAAATTGATATTAATCTAGAGAG
>CALCOW010000383.1 GCA_937899935.1 uncultured Phycisphaerae bacterium | reverse complement strand
CGAACTTGTGATTGGCGAGAGCCATCTGGATGGTCTTGGCACCTGAGCGCCATCTTCACCAGCCGCAGTGATAAACCTCTGAGTCTGATTCAATGAACGATCAATTGCAATACCAAAAGGCAATAGCACGATCGCAAAGCCAAGCCCAATGAACCCTACCATGACAATCATTCGAGCCCCAGGCGAAAGAGAGTCAAAGATACCTCCGGCGCCAAAACTCCATAGCACAGCCACGACGATCGCAATCATCGAAAGGAACAAAGTCAGACTTGCAATCTTACCCACACGCACGCTTATGACCCCCTTTCGGATCCACAGGCGATGGTTATGGCAAGGGCACGGAGGTGACTTGTGGCGCCTCCGTCAGCCTCTGATAAAGATGTTGCCCATAAAGGTTGGATGGTTCTGCCTCCAAGACGACCGCACATGCTTCCATCGCCTTTTTTGAATCACCAATAACTTCGTAAAGATGCCCAAGTACGACGGAAGCCATGACATTGCAGCTCCCGCGCGATGTTGCTTCATTGAGCAACCGAATTGCTTCCTGAATTGAGCCTCGCTCTAAATTGTGTAGACCTAGAAAGAAATAGCCATAACCGTCATCTGGTGTCAGTTCCACTAAACGGGTGCCGGCCAACTCAATACGTCGTGTGTCGCCAATATCGATGGCTAACAAACCAAGCTCTCGCCAAGCTTCACTATCGCCAGGCTTCGCTCGTGTAACACGCAGGTACATCTGACGAGCTTCGTTCAATCGACCCATGAGCTGCAAGCATCTTGCTTGCATATGCATCAAATCAGGATCGGCTTTTTGATCATTCTTCTGGGTACGCCGAAGCGTTTCGTAAGCCTCGCCATAAAGACCAGCGGCATATTCTGCCTGTGCTTTCTCATGCAGCAACTGTAAATCTTCAGTCTTAAGCAATCGAGCTTCTTCATATAAGATTGCTGCTGATTTGTGGTCGCCTTTCAATGCAACAATCTGTGCTAACAGATGGCGCAACTCGCCATTATGCTCAAAATAAGCAGATCGCTCAGTGATTAACTGTTCAGCTTCCTTATATTGTTTCAGCGCAATCAGTGACTCAGCTGCAGCAAGTAAATATTGAATGTTCTCTGGGTCTTTGTCATAAGCAGAGCGATAAGAATCATAAGCCTTGACATCATTCGACCAGCGCTGATACACGACGCCTAAGAAGTAGTAACCTTCATGACAACTATCATCAAGCTCAGTTGCTTTCAGAAATGCTTCATGTGCGGGGCCAAGTTTGTGCATCTCCATGAGAATGCGACCTTGAAGCACATAAAACTCGGGAAGCTTGTCATACCGTTGAATTGATGCCGTAATCTGACGCAACGCTTCTGCAAACTGACCCGTTTCAAATGATCGACCAGCTTGATCAAAGGTCATTTGTGCATTGACTTTGTCCATACGATCATGCGCATCCTTACGGGCTTCTAGACCAGCCTTCGTTGGACCATTGCACGCTGATAACAGCAGACTCATCAGCACAGTAAGAATCAACGCGATACGCAAAGACATGTTGTTGCTCCAATACACACCAAGGCCATACGGCAGGCACAAGCGTTCCTGCCGCCCCCCGGCAGCTCGCTTCTATCTAGCTAGGGAAGGTCTTCGATTTCAACTTCAGCGACTTCAATAGGCTCTTCAGTTGAGTCCTTATCATCCGCGTTGGCGACGGGCTTTTCAGCCGCATCTCCCTCGCTAACGTCGTCTTCAGTTTTAGCATCGCCTGCAGCAACCGTTGTTACAGACTTCTCAGAATCAGCATCTTCATCTGCACTTGCATCTTCTACTTCATCAACCTGCACAATGACTTCAAATGCAGCATCAAAGAAGTCGGAGAACTCGATCGAGAAAGGATCTGCTGGTGCGTCTTCGGTTTCCATAGCTTCATTTGCGACAACACCATTGAGCAGTTTGGCAAGTTCAGGTGCAAATTGAGCACCATCGAAGTCTGTTGAATCTTCAGTACTAGTCTCTTGACTATCGACACCGGCAACCATCTGTTGCTCCGCTACATCGAGCTCCACGGATACAGTTTCATCGACAGAAGAGATATCTTCGATGTGATCAGTGACAGCCGTTGAGGCATGATCTTCTGACTGTTCGAATTGACTGGAAGCATCACTACTTGAGTTATCTGCAGGCACAAACTCGACATCAACTTCATCAACTTCATCAACTTCAACATCAGATGCTGCACTAAAGCGACGCTTGATCATGCGATGGAGAATCCCTCGCTCGTAACCATCGACTTTCTCGCCATTTATTTTTCCACGGAGACCGTGAATATCTGGCTGGCCCTTGTGCAGACGAAGTGAGTTGTTTGCATAATAGAGGGCAAGATCTAAATCACCCCGTTGATAAGCTTCCCAAGCGTCTTCGTTATAGTTTGCGGTGATTTGTTCACGACTAAATGGAAGCAGGCCAGCACGAGCGCCCACAACAACTGCGTCTACAAGATTCAATGAGTCTTCGCCCATTTCCCACAGCACTTCATCGCGCACAATATTTGGGGTCAGCAAGAAGATAATCTCTTCTCGGTTGACTGCATCATCCTGACCCTTGAATGCATCACCGATGATAGGAATATCACCAACGACGGGAACCTGGCTACGTTCGATGCTTGTGTCCTCAGCGAACAAGCCGCCTAGGACGAGTGTGTGCCCATCACGAACACGCACGTTGGTGGTGATTTCACTTTGAACCTCATTAGGAATTGAGGCAATACTGGTGTCCGTCTTCTCTGTCACGACATCGCCCTCTGAGATGCTTGGACGAATCTCCATACGAATCATGTCGTTTGGTGCGATGAAAGGACGGAAGGTCAGATCAACACCGGTGTCGAGAAACTCAACGTTGAAACTCGTTGATGTCTGAGTCTGTGTTTGCGTCAGATAGCCAAGGCGGCGGCCAACATGCACTCTTGCACGCTGTCGATTCAGGCACATGATTTTTGGCCTTGCTAGGATGGTCGTATCACGCACTTTGTCAAGCACGCGGAGAAAGACTGCAAAGTTATCTTCGACAATACCAAACTGCAGTCCACCACGATCCTGAGTCTTGTTTGAGACGGTACTTGTCACAGCAACACCATCTCCGGCACTACCACTGACAAGATCTGTTACTGCTGCGAGTGGGTTTGCCAAGTTCATAAAACTCAGATCACCAATCACGGAGAAGTCGATGCCAAACGCATTATTTTCCTTCACGACTGTTTGAAGAACAGCAGCCTCAACCAGCACCTGCTTGGGAGCCACATCAAGATTCTCAAGAACCTCAGTGATCGCCTTTAGATTCTCTGGGTAGTCGGTGATCACAAGTTTGGCTGAGAAAGCATAGTCTTCAGCACCTGCTTCGTAGGCCTCTGGCTTAAAACCAGGAACAACATCACCCACATATGAAACAGCGCCGTCTGGGCTCAGAAGTGGCTGAATAAAAGAATCTGCGTCTGCAGCAGATAAGTAGTACAACTCGTAAATAACAGAGTCGGTTTTCTTCTTCGCTGATTCAATCGCCTCGAGTTCCGGCATTGTATAGACGTAGATGAAGTTGCCTTCTTCAAGATAGCCATAGTTATTCACACGAAGAATTGAATCCAGTGCTTCTTCGAATGTTACGTCGTATAGGTTCGCAGTAACTGTGGCGGAGACGTTGCGACTGGCAACGATATTTTTCTTGCTCTGAATAGAGAGCATTTCCAGCACTTTACCGAGATCTGTATCTTGCACGACCAGATCAATGGTGCCGTAGTCTGTTTCAGTCACACCATCAGGTGGCGTTGAATTATTATCTTGCGCCATTGCAAGAGTGGCACTTGATAGAATCATCAAGAGTGCAAAAGTAAAACCGAACGTGGTCGCAGTCCCTCGTCCGGTGATTTGATTTCTACTCGTGTTGCTCATCATTCGGTCCACTCCTGCCTCACTCATTGAAATGGGTCGAGCGATCCCCGGGACCGGACATGCTCAACTCAAAATTCCTCCCACCCCATTCCAATACGACTGACCTTCTACCCACCGCAACCAAACGGAAGCGGAGGTTTGGGTCTGTTGGCCCCACAACCTCATCTCCAACACGAAGGGTCATGCCATTGATGATGGCCATCGCTGGCCGCTGCATGACTGCTTCAAGTTGGAATGAAGCAATGTTCCGTTCTGGATCTTCGGCCTCTGAGGGCCTTGACTTGTGTGCTTCTTCTAATGAGTTTGGATCGAGGCCCGATAACTCGAAGAAGTGCCCGTTAATGGCAAAAGGATCGCGATCAGGCATATCTGCCAAATAGACCTCTACCGTATCTCTTGGGCGGTTACCGGACTGGCTTATTTCCGAGTCGCTGGAATCGTTCGCTGAAAGCAAGCTCGGATCATCAGCAATAACGGCTCTGGGCATCTGTGAAATCACGATAATACGAGACCACAGCAAGAGCCCAACCAGCGTCAGACTGCACAATAATGCAAACCGTCGACGGTCAGTTGTAATTTGAACCCAAAGACGGCGAAGTCGAGTTGACATCATTTGCCCTCCTCTTCGCTTTGCATCGCGAAAACTGCTTCAACATTGATGGAGGCATTCAGTACTGGAGATCCTGATGCACTGTCGCGATCTTCAGCCGCCATATGTATCGAGGTAATTCGGGTTAACTGATCAAGTGACTCAACTGCCTGGACCACTGCAAAGACAGAATCAAAGACTGCTCGAATCTCTATATCCAAGGGCTTGGCAAATAACTGCATTTCTTGCTCACCCTCTAAAGCAGGAATCGGTTCTCTTGCGGTAAAGGTCTGATCGAGAACCGTCTGTTGATCAACAGGCAGTGACAAGCGCCGAATCATTTCCTCGATATCTGCTGCATCAGGAATACGTTTAAATTCAGTCTCAATAATTCCCATGGACTGATCACGTTCCGATAGTAATGCCTCTATCTCTTGAGACTGCTGAGCACTTTGCTCAATCTGTTGAGTGACTTTTGAAATCTCTGTATTGATTTCTTGAAGTTTGGCGTAGTTCGGCCATGCAAGTGTGCCTAAGCCAACACCTAACACGACCACAATACCGAGGCCTATCAACAATGGTTTCTTATTGATCGACATGAGCAACTCCTTCTGCAAGAGGAAGTGCTGAATGCACATAGGCTGCTTCCAGGTCTATTTGAAGGCTCAGTCTGAATTCACGAGCGTGTTTTTCCCCAATGGGCCGCGTACGACTGAAATCAAGACTGACATTTTCGAATGGCTCGATGACACGAAGTCTTCCGACCAACTCTGCGATTTCCGCATCAGATGCTGCGAATCCCGACAACTCGACTCGAAGACGGCGTGGTAGCGCCTCATCTTCCTTGGATGAATAACGACTTCGTGCCGACCGCACTGCCAAGCCGGCGTCAACTTTGGCATGAATCTCATCAAGTGCTGCGGTTTCAGGCAACGCGTTGATAACAGTGGCCAGAATGCCGGACATCGGCAGCGGCGAAGAGACTTTCTGATAGAGATTGATATAGCCCTGCGTTTGTGCCAATTCAGCCTCTAGCTCAAGCATTGCCTTCTCAATTCCAATTGCCTGCTGGGCTTCACGCTGTATGGATTCAAGTCGTACTTCGGCAGAATCCAGCACCATTTTCGAGTGCGTAACAATCACTACCAGCAGCAAAAGCGTCCCACCGAATAAGGCGACCGATCGTCCTGTTCGCTGACCTGCTTGCGCTCGTTGCCGTACCTGTGGTGGCAGAAGATCTATGGGATGCTGGTTCATGCGGCGCGCCTCCCAGATCGACTCGGATCAGCGATACGACTTCGGTTCCACAACTTTCGTAGGCTCAAACCGCATGCCACGGCCCAACGGGCAGCAGGACCTGGTTCACGATTAAGATGAACACGAATAGGTTCTAGTAAGGCTGCGAGTGTGCCCTTCTCATCATCAAATTCAACTTGTGTCTTACACGCAGATGAAATCATCTCCATGAGTTTCACATCCAAACCATCAAGCCCAGTCATGATCAGATGTTTGGGTGGTAAGCCTCTGAACGTGACGCCGTAATACCGAAGACACAGCACTATCTCCTTGACCAATTCGCTGAAATGCGGTCGGACGGCTTCAAAAATCGCTCTTCGCGTCGCAGGCTCGACAACACTATCTGTCACATCTTGTGCACATCCGCGTCGAAGTTCACCAGCGGCATGGCCATCCAGCTCGAGATGGTCAGCAACCGCCTGATCGAAGTGCATGCCTCCAATTGCCAGCTGCTTGCAAAATGCTATGCGATCGCCTCGTAAGATGACCACCGTCGTCTGCTTGAGACCCACTTCAACCACCATTCGAACTTGACAGACATCCGATGTACGCCGAGCTGTTTGGCTCAGAACGCGGGACAGGCCTCCAAAGTTAGCATCGACTGCGACTGGCTTTAATCCAGCATCGATCGTGGCCTGTACCCATGGCATTACTTCTTCTTGGCGAACCGCGACGAGAATGATCTCTTCACGATTGTTTGGACCTGTTACTGAGGCGCCGGTTGCAATGTAGTCAACAAGTAGATCCTGATGAGAGCAACCAAGACGTTGTGCGGCCTCCCACTTAACGGCCTGCTGCAACTCATTATCGCTCATTCGTGGCAACCGTACAGATTGGATAAACAATTTATCTGGTGGCACACTGAGCACGCATTCGCGACCCGTAAAACCACCATGTGTAATGGCTGTTTGCAATCTTGGCGTCAATGCCACGGCTTCAATAGCCGATGATGCAGCGACTTCATTGGAAGCGCTGCTCGACTCAAATTGACGTGTTGGCTGCAGCAATTCTAAGGCGGCTCCCATCACGCGGAGCTCACTTCCTTGCATTTTTACCTGCGCAAGACGAATCTCATCGGCTCGGAAGTCGATACCAATCGCGCCCATCGATGATTTTCTTCGATTCCAAAACACCTCTGCCTCCCTGAACTGCCCCTGATCGCATCTGTTAGGGCATCACCTCTCGAACCGTTAGTTTGCCTGTAAATGGAGCAACTTCGACGACATAAGATGCACTGTCAGAGCTGACCTGGATTTCACCGCCCGTTCCGGGCTGCTGGCCACTCATGACAGTTCCCCCCAATGAGTCGAATGTCATGTAGCGCTGCGTATTGTCAAAATCTGCTCCATCGATCTGTACTCCGGAAAATCGGCTATCTGCTGAAAAATCTCGGATGTAGCGTCCCCAGCTTCCTGGTGACGAAGAAATATCGTCCAGATAGTCTGCGCTGTCCGCGTCAAAAGAAGATTCAAAGTCACTATCGGTGACCCGAACCACGCAGTATCCGCTTCCATTTTCATAGAAATAGACGCGCCGAAATTCTTGTTGTGCAACCGCGTCCGCCTGGGCATATGTAATATCACCAATCATTTGACGAACCGCTGCCTGCGCTTCCATTTGTTCGAGATTGACCAAACGGGGCACCAAGATGCTCCCCGCGGTGCCGAGCAAGGCAACGGTAAGCAATAGTTCAAGGAGCGTGTACCCCCTTCCGTGGGGGCTCACGTTCCGTCGTGCCTTCCATGACTTGTTTCGGTCTTGTTTCATTTGGATTTAGCGTTCGTATCAGCGAGATCTCTGAGGTTGGTCACCTCAACTTTCATGTTCCCACTTTCAACGTATCCCTTTAAGCTCTTGATTGATCCATCGATCCCTTCAAGCCAATCAATGATGTCTTGACGCTGCCGAAAGTCGATGGTGCCTAGATTTGACACACCACCGTCCGATGACCACTTCTTACTTTTTGGATCATTAACTTTGTCCACATTCTTGCTCGACCGTGGACCTGCCATGGCGGCATTCCACGTTGCAGGGCGATCAGCAGCAACTAGCCAAATCACACCAGCAAGCGCCAGCGTATTGAGACATAGAATTACGTTCGTTACTTGATTGTTTTTACCTGACTGCGTCATTCGTCACTCCAGTCAATCGAATCGATACGCCTCACGTGAACATGCTTCGAGGCCCTCTCGTGACCATCGGCCCCTTTCACAGGCCAAGTGAGCGTGATCTCAAGAAGTTCTTCTCTGGATTCCACGGTATTGCACCAGTTAAAAGCAACGTCCGATATCGCTTGAGCAAAGATCTGGCGGCTGCTGCTTACGGACTGCCTTCGTGTACGGCAGATATTTCGTGCGGAGATAGGATCACTCAAGTCTTTGACGGCCTCGCTCATTTGAGGTGGGTACCACACGATTGAGTCTAAAACCGTGTTGTGGCTCAACACGCCTACCTCTAATGGTTCAGGAGCTCCTGACCCATTCGTGTCGTCGATCCAAACGACAAGCTCTGTAAATGGATCGTCATTTGTTGGGATGTAGGAATGCAGGACTGCAGCGCTGGCGCCAGCTAATTGCTGTAGCTGTCGAAGTGTTGTTTTGATTCGCTGAGGAAGCTCCGGAGAAACTTGGCCTTCAAGAGCACCAGCAGCCTGTATTGGGACTGCAAAAAAGAATGCAGCTCCAGCAAGCGTTGCAATGCCAGCAACCATTCCCAGTAGGCCTAGAGCAGCGCTCCCTGTTCGCGGTCGGATGATTGATTGATGTGGTGGGTACACGTTTCGCCTCATCGCCTTCTCCACCGATGGAGCGAGCCGACTAAACCGCCATCGGCTTTAGTCGGTTTGATAAACAGACCCATCGGGCATCAGCGCAAAGAGCTGCTTTGAAGTGCCATTGTCAGTCCACAGCCATGCTGCTCCCGGTCGTGCAATTGCTGAAATTGAAGTATTCGAATCGTCGGCAATCCATGGGTTTGCAGGCGCCGTCACAAGAAAATCATTCTCAACCAATTCAGACCAATCAGTGAGCTCTGGCTCACCAAACTCAGATCGATAAAGCTGAATTTGACCACGCACAATCTGGAGCTGTCGGCGCAGTGCTGTATCTTTCGATTGATCTGTGATATTGGTGAACTGGGGCACGATCAACATGGCCAAGATGCCCAATATGATGACCACAATGAGTATCTCGATCAGAGTGAATGCGTGTCTATGACTTTTTTGAAAGGACGTGGCCATTGTTTCTTCCCCTCTTCACCACACCTTGGTGGTGTATTCTCAAGGGCCTCCGAAATTCTGAAATCGTGCTCCAAAGCGCTAGCTCTCAAGCACGAGGCGTGTCGGGACGAAGCCCAACACATCCCCTCTTATGGATTCCGGCAGACCTGCCAGTTCTCAAGTGAGAAACCGGCGGGGTCTACGGATCCATTCTCGTTGCCATTAGTCGGGCATACGTTCCCAGGTGTCATCTGTTGGATTCTGCCATACCGCATACAGGTAGTTGCCTGCGCCGGGAATCGCTGCACCACTTGAATCAAGCTTTGTTGTCCACATCCAACCAGTCGTTGCACCAGCTGCTGCTGCGGCTGAGCTCGATGCGTTGTATGGATTTGATGGTGCAGCTGGAAGATAATCGTTGTTCACGAGTTCATCCCAACCATCAGTTGGATCAAACTGGCCACCAGGTTCACCCTGAGCGCGATAAAGTTCGATCTGGCTTCTTACAGTCTGAAGTTGACTACGCATTGATGCCTCATTTGCATCATCTGCAGCGTCTGTAAACTGTGGAATTACGATCGCTGCGAGAATGCCAAGAATCACCACTACGATCAGAATTTCGATCAACGTGAATGCTCGCTGCATTCTTTTGGCTTGAATGTGCATTGTACCTGAACTCCTAAACTTGCCGTGTGAGACTCGGGAACACCCCGGAGCCTGACATCCCTTTGAATGTTCCAAGCCAGGTAACCACATACCTAGCACTCCAATTGGCCGACCTTGTCAAGAGACTCGATCGAACCGACTGCACAGTGGCGCCCCGTGCCAAGCGCCGTCCCCTCCGGCGGCGTTGGCTGACACGAGTGAGTCCCCACAGGGAGCCATCTGCGCACTTGATGTATCGACACGCCACATGGGCAGATCGAGTCGCTATAGGCCAGAGTCTCTTTACGGATGGGTCACAGACGTTACAAACCAACCAACTGTTACCCCAACAGCTCTCATGGCTCAAAATCGGCCTGTTTTGTCACCCTCGAAGCCCAACAAAAAACCAACCCAAACAGCGTGCACCAGGCTGCCAAGAGCCCGATACACTGTTTTTCCAACCCGCAGCTCGTCAGGAGTCGATTTATGGTTCGAGTCAAACCGTTCCAGGCCATTCATCCAAA
>CALCOW010000382.1 GCA_937899935.1 uncultured Phycisphaerae bacterium | reverse complement strand
TTTTAGACCCCAAACGGGCCCAGCCGCCGAGGCGGGGGCCCGTCATAAAAGTTGACTAGAAAAAATCTGGGTTACGCAGCGTTCGCAGCGATGAAGCCATCACACCCGCTGGCAGCACTTACCTTGAGATGAAGATCTGCAAGCTTCGGATGGCCACATGAATCGTGGTATTCCTCTGGGGCTTCACCATTTACTCGAATCTGAATCAGGCTGCTATCGGAGCCATGATCCTCGCCAAAGTGGGCACATAATCCGCATTGACCGTGGATGATTTTGACCATCATTATTTCTCCTGCCAGGTCTGTTGGCGCTGGTGAGCCCTTCAGACGCCCCGTATTTGGGTCTCGGCAACAAAGCCGCTTAAACCCCGTCGATGTTTATATATTCCATTGTCATCGGTCCGATTCCAGTGAGAATCGGTCTCATGATCCAATTGCGAATCGCTCTCAGCCTCATTCTGGATTAAAACGCACAGAAGGGCACCTGGATGGGTTTGGCGTGCTTCGTTAGTCTGATGAATGTTCCTGGCCAGTGTCTTGGCTAGCGGGAGAATTGCCATGAAACTCTCTTTACTTACCCGCCCCTTGGGCAAAGCAACCAACGTGCTTCGACTCAGCAAGCATGATGTATGGGATCACCCCGGTAGGGAGGGGGGGGTTCAGATTGACCAACTATCCTCACTGGAGCTCGAAGATCCCTCTCCAGCAGTCATCAAATGTATTGACTACGGTCCAGATTGCATGCATGAGCAGGAGGTTGAAGATCTCTCTTCTTTCCTTCAAGAAAATAATCGTCCAAAAGGAACGAGCGTTCGATGGATCAATATCGCTGGTCTTAAGGATGTGAAAGCGATCGAAGCGGTTGCTCGTTATTTTGATCTTCATCCTTTGATCGTTGAAGATCTGCTTGATGTGACACATCGTCCAAAGGCGGAAGAAAATTTGGCCTTCGGTGAAGAGCAATCTGGTTGCGACGTGGCCGATCTCTTCGTCACGATGCGGCTGATACACCTTATTGATGATCATGTCGGTTCTGAGACGATCCATGTTCTCGTTTCTTCAACAACCGTTGTTACGTTACAACAATCACATGAAGATGCCTGGGAGCCAATTCGTAATCGCCTAGAGAAAACTGATTCACGTATACGTTCCGCAGATACGAGCTTTTTGTTGTATACATTGATTGACCGTGTGGTGGATAGTTACTATCCAACGATTGAGCATCTTGGAGATATCATGGAGAGCCTTGAGGAGTCACTTCTTGGTGAACGTCGGCGACTTGTAAATGACGAGGTGTATGCCATCAAGCGAGAGCTTATCATGTTGCGTCGTGAGGCCTGGCCAATGCGAGAGATCATCAATTCGCTTACACGCGATAGTAATAGGTGTATTAGCAAAAAGACGCAGCGATATCTTCGTGACGTTTATGATCATATTGTTCATATTATGGATATCATTGAAACATTTAGAGACGGATCAGCGACTCTCATTGATTTGCAAATGAATACGGTCAATGCTCGTATGAATGAGGTCATGAAAGTGTTGACCATCATCGCCACTATCTTTATTCCTCTATCGTTTCTTGCAGGCATCTACGGTATGAATTTTGACTACATGCCCGGTTTAAAAGAACGTGGCGGTTTCTGGATCTTTTGGGGGGTATGCGTCATTGCGGCAGGCGCGATGTTGGCTTGGTTTGCGCGCAAAGGATGGTTAAGTAAGTGACGAATGGTGTTGATTCGACAAAGCCGAAACGAGTGGCTTTCCTTGTTAATCACTATCCAATGGTCAGCCATACGTTTATTCGCAATGAAATTCTAGGCCTTGAGCGACTAGGATTACAGGTTGAGAGACTATCAATTCGGCCTACGCCATCGGAGCTCGTCGATGCTTCCGACATTGAAGAAGAGTTAAAGACTGAAAAAATCTTGGGTCCAGGTGCGGCACGTCGTTTGATGGTCAACACGCTGGCGACCATGGCATCGCATCCCATCAAATTCTCTCATGGAGTCATGGCAGCTTGGCGGCTGTCAAGAAAAAGCCAGAGAGGTTTTCTATACCACCTCATCTATTTGGCTGAGGCATGTTATCTGCGATGTTGGAGTTCTCGGCGGCAAGTGCGTCACATCCATGTGCACTTTGGCACCAATGGAGCGACCGTTGCATTGCTCTGTAAGAAGATAGGTGGGCCAACCTTTAGTATGACTGTTCATGGGCCTAGTGAATTTGATGAGCCAGATCAAATTGCTCTCGGGGACAAAGTGGCGGAAGCTTCTTTTGTCGTAGCCATAACTTCTTTTTGTGCATCTCAACTAATGCGTTGGAGTAATCCGGCCGATTGGGATCGCATTCATATCGTTCATTGTTCTGTTGATGATCAATTCTTTCTAGAAACCAATCCGATTGATCAATCGGCGAATACGCTTGTATGTGTCGGTAGACTAGGCGCACAGAAGGGGCACCACATTCTGCTCGATGCGTTTGCGAAGGCTCGAGATCAGGGTGCTGATTTGAAGTTGATCTTGATAGGTGATGGTGAGTTGCGAGGTAGTCTTGAGTCACGAATTGATTCACTTGGTATCCGTGACCATGTCACACTTACGGGCTGGAAAGCTGGTCATGAGATAAAGGATTACCTGATTGCCTCACGTGGTTTTGTAATGGCTAGTTTTGCCGAGGGGCTGCCTGTGGTCATCATGGAAGCGATGGCACTAGGAAGACCAGTCATTACAACAATGATTGCGGGTATTCCTGAGTTAGTTAAAACGAATAAGACTGGTTGGCTTGTTCCTGCAGGATCTCGAGACAAGTTGTCACAGGCAATGGTCGATTGTGCAGCCATGAATGTGGATGCACTGAATGAGATGGGTGACCAATGTCGCGTCGCGGCTCGAGAACATCACCATGGTCCCACAGAAGCCCAGAAGATATCTGATTTGTTTAAGGCATATCTCTAATGTGTGGGATCGCTGGGGCTATCGGTGTTTGTGGGCATGAAGTTGAATCTGCCGTGAGTCGCATGTGCGATGCTCTTGTCCATAGAGGACCTGACGGGACAGGAATCTTTAAAAGTGAACCGAATGCAAGAGGCGAAGGTGTCGTTCTCGGACATCGGCGACTCGCTATTCTAGATCTCTCTAGTGCTGCTTCCCAGCCTATGATCGATAGCAGCACGGGTGATGCGCTCTCGTACAACGGAGAGGTTTATAATTTTGCCCAGCTTCGCTTTCGATGGAATTTTAGCGGAAAAAACAAAAAG
>CALCOW010000381.1 GCA_937899935.1 uncultured Phycisphaerae bacterium | reverse complement strand
TACAGCGATTGATCAATGATCGAACGCGTTCACGATGCATTTCGATGCGAGCCGGTCACCTTGATTTTATTCCAACCTGGATCATCGGTATGGAAGACACAGATGAACCCACCATCGATTTAGTCCATGTGGTTTATTCAAGTAACTTGAATGAAAATGAAATTCTCACTCTTGATGAAATTCTATTGGAGTACGAGGAGCTCGCAACAGCGGCCTTTACGAATGCTCACAATGATGGTCTAGAGTTCGAACGCACCGTCGGTGGTGTAATGATTGATGCTGCCATGGAAGAAGACCAAAGATCAAGTTGGCGGCGTTTCAGAAACATTGATGCAGATGCAATGCGAGCCTCACAAGGGATCTTGACGCAAATTAATCGCAGATCACTTGACAATGTATTAGCGGAGCTCACTCCTAGTAGTGCATCACGCGTCAGAGATCAGTACAACCGACGAGGCTTTGGAGTCATCTATGAGGACTCCAATTCTGCATCAGATGTTTTGGAAGAATCACTGTCGCTACCCAATCTCACAGCAGATCAACGCGAGCGCATCGTCGATTTGTCGTTGGAATATCGAGCGAGATACGAAGAGCTCAGCAGTCAACTCGTCGACATGGCTGTGACCGCAACGGATCCAAGTGACGATGGCGATGATCGTGGCTGGCGAGATCGTATGCAAACCGAACGATCGCGCGAGCAAGTTGAGTTTGAACGCGATGAGCTGAGTGAGCGCATCCGTAATCAGCTTCGACTCACGCTTAAAGATGATCAAATATCACAGCTTGGTGGCATACAACCCACACAACGGCGATGACTTAATCTCCTCAATCCTGGATGCCCAGAGCAGTGGGGTGGAATATGGCAATGATGAAGGCAAAAACGAGTGACGCTGTGGGGGCTCCTATTACGGATACCACACACAAAGGTCGCCCTATCAATCTCAGACAGCTGTGCAGGATGGCACGCAACCAGACTCGTTTTACCTGCCTTACTTGTTATGACGCTACAACTGCACGATGGCTTCAAGAAGCCGGCATCGAAGTCCTATTGGTTGGCGATACCGCTGCCGAGGTAATTCTTGGCTTACCTGAGACAATTCATGCACCTCTTGATTTTATGATTCTTCTGACAGCCGCTGTTAAGAGGGGTGCCCCCAAATGCATGGTGATGGCCGATATGCCTTTCATGAGCTATCAAGTGGACGATGCCCAAGCGATGCAGAACGCGGGCCGGTTTTTAACGGAGGGGCAAGCTGATCTCGTCAAACTAGAAGTCGATCAACGATTTACCGGAACGGTAGAACACCTCGCTCGAGGTGGCATTCCTGTCGTCGCCCACATTGGATCGCGCCCTCAGCAGGCTAAGCTGACCGGTGGCTACCATTCGACTGGCCGCACGGCGCATGAAGCCAGGTGTTTGGTCAACGATGCTATTGCTCTGGCTGAAGCTGGTGCCGTCATGCTGCTCTTAGAAGCAACGCCTGTAGAGGTGGCGCAACGCATCGTCGAATCAGTCGCCTGCCCAGTGATTGGCTGTGGAGCTGGGCCTGATTGCCATGGACAAGTGGTTGTCTTACAGGACATATTAGGCCTGAGCAGTTGGCAGCCGAGCTTTGCTCAGCCTCTGGCTCAACTTGGCCCACAAATTACTGCAGCAGCAGAACGATGGGCTGCTAGCGTACGTAATAATGACTTGGGCGACCATCCCTACACCATGCTTGATGGTGAATCTGATCGGTTCTAGAGGCTTCTTGTGTCATCTGAAGGTGGTTTTCTGAAAATTCACCGCAGATGGTGATGGAAAGAAGCGGGAACCACCAAAGGCGCAGTCCTAGGATGCCGAAGTAACTTGAGAGCATGGCCAGGGTATCGGCTGTCTGGATCTGAACACTAAGTTCATGGTGCTGAGCAAAAAGAATAGGGACTGCATATGCGACGGATCAACTCATACGGCCCCAGTATTATTGTACTTTTAACGGCTGCTTTGTTGTTGCTTCTGGGTCCGGAACTTGCTCATCGCCTAACTTTTCAATACACACAAGCACGAATCGTGCAAGCCCAGACGCGTCTCTCTGAGAGCTCATTGCTTGAGGAACTTAATGCTTCTTTTCGTGACATCGCGACGCTGGTTGAACCATCAGTTGTGCACATCGACGCTCGACACAACTTACCCGGCCAGAGAAGTGGGCACATTCAAGAGTACGCATCTGGAAGTGGCTGGATCTATGATGCCAAGGGTCACATCGTAACGAATAGCCATGTTGTGGCTGACGCAACTGATATTCAAGTTCAGTTGTACGACGGAAATCTTCTTGATGCTGAAATTGTGGGCGCCGATGTATCAACTGATATTGCTGTATTAAAGGTGTCGCCCAAGAATCTCCATCCTGCGAGCCGTTCGCTTAACTCTTCAAGCGTGCAGCAGGGTGATATGGTTTTTGCTTTTGGTTCTCCATTTGATTTTCGTTTTTCAATGTCGGCTGGTGTTGTTTCTGGTAAAGGTCGAAGTGTTGGCTTGCTGCGCAGCGATACAGGACGTGCGCCTGGGTATGAGAACTTCATCCAAGTTGATGCTGCGATCAATCCAGGCAATTCGGGTGGACCACTGACAGATATCAATGGTCGAGTCATCGGCATGAATACCGCGATTGCAACTGGACGTGATGGTGGCTTTGAAGAAGGCCAGTTTGCTGGCATCGGACTGGCTATTCCGATGTCAATGATCTACCCCGTTGTTGAGCAGATTATTTCTACTGGCGAGGTTCAGAAGGGATTTCTCGGTGTCAACATTGTTGATCTTAATCAGCCAGTCGCAGACAGCCTTGCCTCACAAGGATACCGTGGCCGCGGCTTGTTGCTGGCGATCATTGAGCCCGATTCAGCATTAGACGATGGCGGAATGCGGACAGGTGATGTTCTCATTGCAATGAATGGCGAGGCCGTCGCAGATCGACGAGAACTTATGCTTCAACTTTTTGATCAGAAAATCGAAGCTGTGGAATTCTTGGTGTGGCGGTATGACAATAAGACAAATAGATCTCAGAGAATTCGAATTATCATAGATCCTGATTCTGCAAGATCCCTCGGTGCTTCTGCTGTTTTAGAACTCGATGAACCTCTTTCAGAAGTCTTAGAGAAACGTGGCTTTAACGGCAAAGGTGTCCGAGTCAGCTCTGTAACCGAAAGTGGTCCAGCATGGGAAAGCGGTATTTTACCTGGTGATATCATCATCAAGGTCAACCAAGAAACTATTGGTAGTGTGTCGCAGCTTCGATCAACCATCTCATCAATGATGCCCGGCACATCTGCAATACTTGAGATTTGGCGGCACGATCCAAGCGATGCGATTGGGGACACGCTTACTATTTCTGTGCCCCTGAGCCGCCTATCACCCTAGTCATCATCAAGGACCTTGAGAGAAATTCCGATGTGACGCAGCAGTATTCTTGCGAAGATTGTCGTTGCTGACATAAAGACAACGGTGGAACACATGATCCATACGCCCGCTTTGACACGTAGCGGAGCCATTTCTTTGCCGTCAATTATGAATAAACCAATTGCCAGCAGAAAGACATTGATCATTGACCAATGGTTAATGATGGAATACAAACGCAAGAGTCGAATACTGACATGTTTTGTGTGGCGTGCAAGCCAAATATAAGTCAGTAAGGCCAGTGATAGCAGTGGTGCAACAAGTAAAAATACTAGAACAAAGATGCCGAGTCCCCAGTGCGATTGCGTAAACAAGGTCTGGGTTGTCGTCCATACTGTGTATGTGAATCCGAGCAGAAACAGTGAATCCAGCTGAACCAGTGGCCAAACAAACGTGACTGCTACTGCGATCATAGCTGCAATAAGCAATATAGGAACCGGCAGTCCTACCCATCCAACTCTGACCATTGGTATGAGTTTGCTCTCACTAACTTGCGGCTGCTGAACTTCACGGTGCACGCGCCCATCCATCGTGGCAATGACACGTGCCAGAATCATGTTGCCAATAATTGCTAACACGAAACAGAGCATCCCGATCAGGGGGCTTGCGCCAATAATTAATTGATTTGATGTGAACACAAGGATCAAAATCATCACATAGATGTCGAGCATTGACCACTTGCCGAGAGATTCAAATGTGTGAATCGAATGAATACGCTTCTTCGGCGACATTGGCATAAACCAAAGGACAATCAGAGAAACGTTTTTGAACAGTGGAAAGAGCACTGAAAACAAGACAATCAGAATACAAATAATGTAAAGGCCCGCCCCCCAGAGCAATTTGATCGTGTGTGGAAGGCTATAGACACCTTTCTTGAGTCCATAGATTTCCACAATCTCTAAGAATGGCAAGAACAGAGCAATGATGTTGGAGATCAGCACAATTGCTAGACAAACTGGAATCCACCAACCGCGCCGTCCAAAGACACGATGCAGCGTGTCACGATTACCATGCTGAGCCAACTCTGATTTGACTCGGCTTGCCGCTTTTTCGCTACCTTTGGGCCCTTTAGTGCTCATCTCTTCCCTCAGTATCGGCTGCTGGCACCAGAAAATCTCCAACCATTTCTGTTGTTCTTATTATTGTGGCGAGCCAACCTACAAAGGGTGCTGACTATCCACAAAGTTACCTTCGCTGTTACTATCAGGTGAATGAGTCTTGTCACCCCAGAAGCTTCAGCTGCTGTCAGTACATCTCGCGCCTGTCCCCTACTTAAAGTACGTAATCTCTGCACGCATTTCCCCATTCGAAGTGGCCTTCTGCGCCGAGTTACCGGCCAACTCAAAGCTGTAGATGATGTCTCTTTTGATCTTGATAGAGGACAAACGATCGGATTGGTGGGCGAATCCGGCTGCGGTAAATCGACCCTGGCGCGAACCATTTTACGATTGATTAAGCCACATTCAGGCAATGTCTACTTTGATGGTCAAGATCTGATGGATCTTTCACAGAGGCAGCTTCGTCACAAACGTCGATCAATGCAGATTGTTTTCCAGGACCCCGTTGGATCTTTAAATCCAAGACTACGTATTGAGACGATTGTGGGTGAGCCGTTGCGAGTACACCGCGTCGCCTCGGGCCAAGAGCTTAAGAGACGGGTTCATGCTTTGCTTGAAGAGTGTGGCCTGCCCACTGATGCCGCACGTCGATTTCCACATGAGTTCTCCGGCGGACAACGTCAGCGTATTGGTATTGCACGCGCCCTTGCACTTGATCCTCAGTTGATTGTTTGTGATGAGCCAACATCTGCGTTGGATGTTTCGATCCAAGCCCAAATACTCAATCTCCTACAAGATCTACAAGCCAAACATCATCTGGCCTATCTATTTATCAGTCACGATATGTCGGTCATTAGTCATGTCTGTGATCAAATCGCTGTCATGCATAAAGGTAAAATTGTAGAGATGGGATCCCGAGATCAAGTGGTCAACAATCCACAAAATGTCTACACACAAAGGCTTCTTTCTGCGGTTCCCTCGGTCGACAACTGGCAATCACCTGTAAGCGGAGGACTCGGTGGCTCCTCGACGGTAGGATGATCTAATCGTCATACCTCTGGCAATAGCAACTCTTGGAAAATGATCATGCGACAGTACCTCGATCTCATGCACGCAATTCTTGAAAAAGGCACCAATCGTACTGACCGCACCGGGACTGGTACGCGCAGTCTCTTTGGATATCAGATGCGTTTCGATTTATCCGATCGATTCCCACTACTGACGACGAAGAAACTTCACCTCCGCTCGATTATTCACGAGTTGCTGTGGTTTCTAAGGGGTGACACGAATGTTTCTACCCTTAATGATGTGGGCGTCTCTATCTGGGACGAATGGGCTGACGAGGATGGTCATCTAGGGCCAGTCTATGGCCATCAATGGCGGTCATGGACGGCTCCGAATGGACAAACAATTGATCAATTCGGTGATGTCTTAGAGCGAATTAAGAAAACACCCGATTCAAGGCGGCTCATCGTCAGTGCCTGGAACGTTGGTGATTTAGACCAAATGGCACTCCCGCCATGCCACGTGCTTTTCCAGTTTTATGTTTCAGATGGCAAGCTTTCTTGTCAGCTTTATCAAAGAAGCGCTGACGTGTTTCTAGGTGTACCTTTTAATATTGCTTCGTATGCACTTCTCACCATGATGGTAGCGCAAGTCTGTGATCTACAGCCGGGCGAATTCGTTCACACATTGGGCGATGCTCATTTGTATAGCAACCATCTCGAGCAAGCTCAGCTGCAACTCAATCGAACACCTGGACTTTTACCTCGAATGAGGTTGAACCCCGAAGTCAAAGACCTCTTTGCCTTCTCATTTGAGGATTTTGAGTTACTTGAATACGATCCACAGCCACATATTGCTGCACCCGTGGCGGTTTAATTAACAGAGAACTGGGAACAGGACAACGACACACATGTCTGTCTCGATGATTGTGGCTGTCTCAGAAAATGGGATCATAGGCAATGCCGGAAGTTTGCCTTGGCGGTTGTCTCGGGATCTTCGCCGGTTCAAACAGTTAACCTCTGGCCACTGTTTGATCATGGGGCGAAAGACCTTTGAGTCACTGCCGGGCCCATTACCGAATCGAGTGAATATTGTGGTTTCTCGAAATCCAAACTATCAGGCCGAAGGCGCTGTTGTTGTTGCAAGTATTGACGCAGCACTGACTGTTGCTGCTCATGACAGTGAACCATTTATAGCGGGTGGATCTGAAATCTACCGCCTCACTGAGCAAATCGCCTCGCGTGCGTATGTAACACGTGTACACGCTCACGTTGATGGTGATGCAAGGTTCGATGACTTGGATTCGAGCATTTGGCAGCTGTTAAGCGAAGAGTATCACGATAAAGATGAGAACAACTCATTCCCAATGACGTTTCTCAACTATCAACGTATCAATCCTATCAACGCATAGTGAACATCAAAAATTGATTCTTCATCTGCCGTGGCTGACTATCAGTCTCTTTCACCAACAGCAATGGAAATCAGTCCAACCATCGGCTCTTGATCGTCGACCTGAATTTCAGACATGCGAACGGGTGTAGGTATTTCCGAACGGAGAATACCACCCGCGTTAAAAGCTTCACCTAGATTGTTGCGGAAGTCCCAGAGCGACAGAAAAATTGTCTCACCCGCTGCCAGCACTGGAACTTCTAGCATGTACTGTTGATTGATCCAGAGTCGAAAATCTTGGTAACTGTTAGCAGTTGCGTTAACAACCATGATCCACTGGCCATCTCGAAAGACCTGCATGTTGGTCGATGATGGATGATGTAAATGCCATGGATATTCAACTGTAGCCTTCTCTGGCAGATATCTGGGCGGATGACATGACGCCACCAGCAGGCTTAGTCCGGTGGCCATCAAGAAAAAGATTTGGTGTCGGCGAGGCATGTCTTGCAAGAGTCTAGCAGAGACGCTTAGGAAACCCACCAATCCCTGTTTCTCCGGCTCAAAGTGGCTTACTCAGCGAGGCCTGAGGGTGGCGATTGTTTTTAGTCCCAGAGCGGTATCATACTGAGTCCAATGTCAGTCAACCTCTCTCCAGACAACACTGAATTAGCTGAATCCCGGTCAATTGACCGCTCGGTGACACAAGTCGCCACAGAGTGGAAAATGGACGCTCGGATCACCCAACTTGTACCTACATTCGATGCCCCCTTCTTCCAAGCAGGTCTCGCTGGCTATTCCGACGCGGCTATGCGGCTTGTCGCGCGTCGCCACGGATGCCCCTACTGCGTGACAGAAGCACTGCTCGACACGACGCTCATCAGTGGCGGCAAAGGTCGCACGCGAGAAGACCCCGACCTACTGGCCGCTGAATGTGGATTGGGAGATCCAGTTCATAACAGACTGGGTGGATTAGATGACCACCCTGTCGCTGGTCAGATCATGGGGTCTGAACCAGACACAATGGCGCATGCCGCTGATCTTCTGATTGGAATGAACTATGACGTAGTCGATGTCAACCTCGCGTGCCCGGTCAAGAAAATTCGCAAGCGCCGGCGAGGCGGCCACTTTCTTGCTGCATCGGATGAGGCGATTGCACTATTGCAAGCGGTTTACGATGCCGTCGATCAGAGACGGCCCGTCACCCTAAAAATTCGTCGTGCCTTTGAAGATTCTCCCGAAATGGAGGCGCAATTCGAGCGCATCTTCAATGCTGCCTACGAAATCGGGTACGCCTGGGCGACCGTTCACTGCCGTACTGTCGTACAGAAATATATTGGTCCAGGTCGATGGACTTCACTGCGAGATCTTGTGCGGCGATATCCAGATCGCGTCATCTTTGGTAGCGGTGATATATGGGAAGCGCCAGATATCTTCCGGATGCTTGAATACACAGGAGTCCAAGGTGTTTCAGTTGCCCGAGGGTGTATTGGTAATCCTTGGATCTTTCAGCAAGCTCGCTCTTTAATGAGTGGCAAAGAAATGCTGCTACCCTCATTGATCGAACAACGTCTCGTCTTGCTGGATCACTTCAATATTTCACAAAGACTTCACGGCGATGCGCTTGCGTCCAAGTTAATGCGTAAGTTTGGAATCAAGTTTTCTCAGCACCATCCACAAGGTGACTGTGTAAAGAAGGCTTTTATTGCTTGTAGCAGTGGCGCACAGTGGCTCAAGGTGATTAATCAATACTACCCCGCATCAAGCAGCTAATCACAACGAGCTCAAAGCACTTCTCGTTGGATGGTCAGAGACCGCTACGCCAACGGCGCATGTCACGCTGCAGAAGCTCATGAGATCGCTCATCGAGGATGCCCATCAACTCTGCCATTGCCTGTGACTCTGTGACGCTAAGAGAGCCCGTGAGGCGCAGGTACGCTGCATGCAGGTCACTGCGTCGGCCACCCATGATGATGTGACGAGCCATATCAGGATGCAAAACAATCTGATCATCTGATCGGGCCCGGATGATCATCACAATCATCTCATCCTGAATAGCACCAATACGGTCTTTGTAGACCGTTATAAAACCGTCTGCCTGTTCAATGTGTTCGGGGTGCTCACGAACAATCCACTCGTAGACGAAGACGGGCTCAGCCTTTTCAAACAACCAAGGAAAGTTTGCTTCCTTCACTTTTTCCTGCCAGCGTGCTGACGCATCTACGTTGCCTGTTGCGATGAGGTGATCTTGTATCTGCGTAGATGTGCGTTGATTGAGTTCATAAAGTTGGCCCCAGCCAGAGATCGACATCGCTTCAAGCTCAGACAGTCGTGTTTCGTCTTTCGCAATACTTGCAATTTCAATCTCAATCTCGACTAGTAACTGACGGCCTACCGCGTCAACAATAATTTTGTCGACCTCTTCCGCGTACGTATCGTAAATCTCGATCAGTATTGAATCACTACTAGGATCAATGCCAATGTCAGTCGATTGATCTAAAAGCTGACATAGATCAACTCCATCCCCAGCATAAGAGGCTCTGGAACTGTTCATTTGACGCGCATGTAGATACGCCTGGCGACGCAGTGTTCTTACTGCTGTGGGCCACTTTGCAACCTGCATATCCATCAGAACCATCTCTAGTTCCAAAAGTAATTCGTCGAGAAGTTGTGTGCCCCGCTGGGAACAAGTTTCTTCATAGGCCGACAGTACTGCTAACCGCATGTCACGTAATTGCCCGGCCCTTAG
>CALCOW010000380.1 GCA_937899935.1 uncultured Phycisphaerae bacterium | reverse complement strand
TACACGACGCTCTTCCGATCTTGTTTATTGCGAAGACGCGTCGTCTGACCCATGTTCATGGAGATCGAGTGATGCTGAATTGATGCAATAGCGTTTACCCGTCGACGTGGGACCATCCTCAAACACATGACCCAAGTGAGCCCCACAGTCACGACACAGCACCTCGATTCGGAGTTGGCCATGGGAGTGATCCTCGCGATGCTCAATAGACTCACTATTTAAGACATCAGAAAAGCTTGGCCAACCCGTACCTGAGTCATATTTCTCATCTGAATGAAAAAGCTCGCTGCTACAGCAAATGCACTTGTACGTGCCCGGCGTCTTGGTGTCCCAATAGGCACCAGTAAATGCCCGCTCAGTGCCCCCGTCACGAGCCACTCTGTATTGCTCTGGGGTGAGCTTCTTGCTCCACGAATCACCTGCTTCTTGATGATTCTCACTCATACCACAACTCCTTATCTATCGAGCCTAGTCAGACAACCGGGCCTGATCCTTACCGTCACTATAACAATGATGGTGTCGGATCAGACCCGGCCTATAGGATTCTGAATTGATACCTATGCTTAGTGCATACAGTGGTTCCCAAAGGCTACGAGAAAGAGGCTAAAGTCCTGTACATCTGTGGTGCCATCTGCATTGAGATCAGTCGCCTCGTTTGATGACCCAAAGTTGACCAAGAATACCGAGAAGTCAGCCGCATTCACCATCATGTCGCCAGTGAAGTCACCGACACAATCATGATGTTCATGTTCGTCTTCCGCCTCAGAATACAGCACTCCATCGATGTACACGTTGGCTGATTGGTTGTTGAGCATGACATGCTCTGGTGCTGGCGGCCAGGTACCAGTGCCACTAAATCCAAAGGTGACGCTGTCTCCTGGATTAATGTCTTGATTCCAAGCTTCCCAGCTCACCGTTGAGGTCTCACCCTCCTCTTCGAGAATGCCATTCCAAACGGTATCTAGATTAGGATTACCCTCCCACGAAACCTCCCAACCGTGGACCACTGCATTGGCATTTGGGTTAGAGACAACGACGCTGCCATTGAACGTACCTGACCAAGCAGAGTCGAGCCTAAAATCCACGTCAAGTGGTTCAACGAGTCCTGGATCCACATCAATATCATCTATGGTTGGATTGCTGCCTGGTGCTGCATCAAAGATGACGTCACAGGCTGCGAAAAAGCACTCTCCAACCGGATCGATGCGCTGCCAAGCCACATAGATCAGATGCCGACCTGTGCGCTCGGGTAGATTGACTTGAAAATGATAGTCCGGAAGGTCTCGGTAAATATCACCAACCTCGAGTTCCTCTAGGCCATTGGGGCCGGACCATGTCAACGGCTGTAAAGGATCGTAGCCTTCCTTCGTCACCCAGACTCGGAAGTAGCTCGGGTCATGGGGTACATGCGCAAAGAACGTCAGCAAGTAATCACCTGGAGCCACACTGGTGGCTGGCCAATCGTCGCGTGGTTCGTTGAGACATGAGTATTTCTCACGCCCGGCACCGACAATTTCACCATCAGCGATGGCATCGATATAGGCATTGGGGTTTTCGTAGTCGGCAATATTGCGAGAAAGCTCATGCCAGTCATAAAAGGCCTGGAGATTACAATTGCCAGTCGCCCATCGGGCGGCATCTGAACTTGGTGTCTTGGGGCCCTCTTGATAGATGCTATAAACACGGCTAATGGGTTGTGACATGGATCCATGGCCCATTGCAACGGCCGCTGGTACCAAAACACTTGTCGCGGAGAGTCCGAGTAATAATCTTCTCACGATTACTTTCCTTCCGTCCATGGGGGCAGGCAAGAGCAAGAATTCAACGATCACGCCCACGTTGGCGAGATGCGCTTGATTCAGCTTGGGATATTTGGAATTCAAAAATACGATATCTTG
>CALCOW010000379.1 GCA_937899935.1 uncultured Phycisphaerae bacterium | reverse complement strand
TCCAAGGCTCCAACAGCGCGGTTGGACAAAACAGCAAGTACCCGACACAGCCAATTGGATGGATGTACAAGATCAATATGAACTATAAAACATCTGAGGCTGAGATTCAAGTCACACAAGACATACTGGACTTCTTTAACGAGAACCCTGAGATGATAAACCAAGCAGCACAGAAAACAATCCAAGATGCGCTGAGTGGCATACTGGCGCTCGCGCAAGCAAGGAAAGATGACATTAGTTCAGGACGCCAGCCGTTCGCTCAGATTAGACAAATTGAGAACATTTACACTCCCGTTGAAGACACCGCAGACGGGATGAAGGCGATGATGATCGCTCGCTGGATTAACCAAAACTTTGAGCAGATGGATGAGGTTGAAAAGTATGTGGCTTATTATAAGTATTTACGTCCAATCGTTGGTCAGCGAATCCGTCGTGTCGGTCCAATCCAGACAGACGGCGACGATGCTGGTAAGCCTGACTACTTTGATCAGGAGGTTCGCGGTCAGCTTGTAAAAATGGGCGCTACAAGCACACAAATGGATTCGCGCAAAGGAGACCCTATCAGTGGTAGGATGGGCGCCCCCAGACCAGCGCAGGAGAGTGTGGAGGCACAGATTGACAGGATTGAGAAGTTGCTGTCAGAACAGGAGCCGATCTTGCAAGAAGCCGACCCAAGCTATGATTTAAGAATTTATAGTGTGAAGGTAGATGTGTCGATTCAAAAAAATCTCGGCGGTGAGATCCAAGAAACTCAGACAGAAATCAGAGGGATCGAAGGTGTCACAACCGTTCGAACACTCGGAGACACTAAAGATACTGGAAACTCCCAGTTAGCAACTTATGAGATTAAGTTTGAATTATTGGGCGCAATTGGGAGGGTGAGGTATCGTGACGCCGTACTGATACCAGCCTTGATGAGAGTTAAAGGTTTGAGAATTCTCGCTGTTAGCCCAATTCATCGCACCAACGTAAGGGGAACCATTCGTACCGTTCGCGAGAACAAAGAGATAATGAAAGAATTTATTGGCGGCGGCTTTGGCGGCTTGGGTGCAAACCTTGGCGCCCAAAGAAACTACGGCCAATCAATGCCTACCCCGAGAGGAACTCTTGACTCAATCGCTCTTGATTGGATTGAAGGGAGCGTAAAGCAATATGATGTGGCGATGGATACGACAGACATGAGATACCATGTCATGATGCCCGTCGAAGAGATAAAGAAGCACCTTAGAAGTAGATATTTCAGAGCGCCTAAAGATGGTTTTGATGGTATGTATCAAAACTTTATAAGGAACGGCCCGAACGCCCCCGTGTACATCGCAATAGGCAAAAACATAGGACCAGACGGCATGCCGGCGATAAAAATAACAGGTAACGAAGATTTGGTTTGGTACGCAATTAGGAGCGGATTGGAGGAGCTTCCAGTATTTTTAAGCTATCAAAGCCAAGTTTAGTATACTTATAATAGTATGCTAAACTTTCTGAAATTTGTTAGGGTAGCTTTTTGGAGCATTATTTTTATCTCCATGTTAATGATCTTCGCCGGTGTTTCGGCATATCAAAGCCACATGAAGCCAACATGGAGCGAGATGACTACCGACGACAACATAAGTGCCGAATTAGGAGCGAGAGAGGCGACGGCAGTAAAGCTATCTCGAAATAGTGCAGTTAAATTAATGTCCATGTCGATGAATTTCTTTTCAGGGATCTCAACAATGTCAGGGACTTATTTTGAGGCCAACGACAAGCCCTATGTTTTGACGGTTCATCATGGGATCATGGGCCCATGCTTGCTTGTTATAATAACACACGATGAATACAGGGGAGACTGCAAAGAGTATGTTGTGATAGATGAAGTGAATGATTATGTTATAATGGAACTAGCAGAGAAGATTCCCAATCGAACCCCGATTAAGATCCCGCAAGATTTACCACGCGGCAACGAATGGAAGGGTTCATATTCTATTCTAAATAGCATAGTTTATACTGGCTACCCAAACACTCTTGGCCCTTTAACTTTACGTGGAGATGTGGTAGGATGGAATGAGAATGAATATTTATACGTCTTTTCTCATGCCTATGGAGGCGCCTCCGGATCTGGAGTCTTCTCAAAGGATGGAAAATATATTGGATACATCGTGGCGATAGACGTAGGTTCGACAGAGCTTGGCCCAGATGTTTTAGAGAATGTAGTTATCGTTGCTCCAGCGCTAAATGTAGACTGGGCTGCGATATCGAATTAATTAGACAAAAGAGGATTCTAACTTGACTGATACAACCGAAGGGCTAGCTGAAATATCAACGGAGCCTGATGATTTAAAACCAAAAAAACCAAGCAACAGAGCGCCACAAGGAATTAGGACATTCACTGTGTGCCGACAAAGCGATGAGACAGGGATCTCTGGCGAAGGTGTTGTTATCGAAGGTGTGACTTTTGCCACGGGCCACACAGTTATACACTGGCTAACTCCCGCTCCCCGAGGATCAATTGCTTTCTTCGATGCTTTTGATGATTTCTTAAAAATTCACATTAAGCCGCATCCAACAAATAAAACAATCATTACGTTTGAGGACGGCGAACAAACTATGTATGATGGAGGATAATTTATTATGGCTTACAAAGTTCAAACACCTTTTGGGGGCCTCCCTGCACGATGGGCAGACACCGATGGATTGAGGTACAGGGCGTACTCTCTATATGCAGGTTCGAGTGACCAACCAGATCCCGCGGCACTCGTCAGCGGCAGCCTTTCATCGACTAGTGGCCTTTCCACATCAATAAGTTCATTTTCGATCGGGACTGCCAAGACATATGTGTGGAGAGGATATTTTAAGCCAGGTGTAACTTCGGATGCATGGCAGTTTCGCACCACGTCTAAGGACGGATCGTTTGTGTGGCTCGACACAACCGCAGAGGTGGCTGTTGCTTCTTTAAATAGGACAAATGCAATTGTAAAAAATGGTGGAACGCATGCATCTACAACGGTTGAGTCTTCTAATTTAACGCTCACTGCTGGCTTGTGGTATGCCATTGTCATAATTTCCGCAAATAATACCGGAACAGGCGCGATAACCTTTGAGTATCGTCGTGATGGAGGTTCGTGGTCCTCTAATGGCACAAACAACTTCTTCTCAGATTCAAGATATGTAGATGGATTTGGGGAAGACCTCTATACAGCCACAGATGAAGCCCAGTGGGGTATTGTGGGTGCAGACGGCGCGATTGGCTATGGAAGCGGCTCGTCGCCAGCAAACTGGATAGGCTACCGCTCACCCGGCGATGCGTCTGGTAATGACCATTTCGACATTGGTTACGGCAAAGATGGCGTCGGCGGCGATCCTCGCTGGGTTCGAACAACGTCTAATAATAACTATGAGCTAGGCTATTCGGATGATATTACCGATAGTAGTAGCTGGACGAGTGTTAACGTGACTGGTAGACGTTATAATGTCAAGTGGGCAAATGATAAGTGGATTGCAATTGGGTCAACTGCGCAGGACGACATTCTAACCTCGACAGACGGCGCTACTTGGAGTTCTGTTGACGTGTCAGGCTTAGGACTAACAGGCACCAATATCACAGCACTAGCTACAGATGGTGGTAATAATTGGATCTTCGGCCAGAGTGCTAAAGTTTATGCTTCGACCGACCACGGCGTTAACTGGTTCCTGCTTAAAGACTTTGATGATAGTTCTGTTATCCACGAAGCAGCTTACTCGAATAACAAGTGGTATGTATTTAGAACTGATGTTGGGGGTAGTAATGTAGCTGAAAAGGTGGGGGTTGCTGCCTCTGCTAGTTCTGGAAGCTGGACGGATTCGGCGGATCTCAATATTGGTGACGTCGCGAGGGCCATGTTCGCTTCAGTTTCTACCGGCTCAGCCTCGGAATCTACGGTTATTGTAGTCAATAGTAATGATGTTGCACGCAGTGTTGACAGCGGCGCTAATTTCACTAAGTTAAATAATGTTCTCCCCCACGGGTCTGCACGCTCTGTCACTTCAGATGGTAGTGGTAACTGGGTTGTTTCGCATGATAGTGGTAGAATTTCATACAGCAATGATGACGGCGAAACTTGGTCCAATGGCACGGGTGATAGCGGAATCACATTTACTTCTGGCACAGAAGACATTGATGCGGTTGCAGTTAATAAATACTTACCACTATAGGAGAAATTAAATGGCTTATAAATACTCAGTCGGCCGAAGAGACTTTGGAGACATTGACTACGAAGGCGACGACAACACTCAAATCGATTTTGACGTTGACTACATCGCATTGGTTACTAATGGCATTAGTATGCTAGCTGTGTCTGGCTCCCAAGTAGGTATCGGAACACCCATACCAGACCACCTGCTCACACTTAACGCAGCCTCAGATGGTGATGGGTGCTTCATCCAGTTCAAAGAAGGAGAAGCTGATCGCGCTAAGATAGGTATCAACACTTCTAATAATTTGCTATTCCACAACCAGTACACTAATAAACATATTGTATTTAAGGTAAACGATCAAGGGCAGACCCGAGAGGGTTTGCGAATTGATGGCGCTGTGCCAGAGGTTGTGGTCAACGAAGGATCTGAGTCTTTGGTGGACTTTCGAGTTGAATCAGACAATCAAACACACATGTTGTTTGTTGATGGTTCAACCTTCTCAGTCAGCACTGGTGATATTGAGTTTGGT
>CALCOW010000378.1 GCA_937899935.1 uncultured Phycisphaerae bacterium | reverse complement strand
ATTTTCAACGCGGGCCACCTGAAGCGTCCCCGAGAGAAAACTACCCGGCGCGAGTAAGTCCGTTGCGTCTGGTTCTTGCTCCAATTCTGCATAGACCGTGAGCGTTCGCGAGGCCAGGTCATCTTCAGGTGAAATTCTTGCCACCGATGCATGCCAGACAGATCGACCAGCCCCAGCGGATTTCAATTGCACTGGATCACCAACTGTAATACGACTGCGACTGCTCGCTGGCAGACGCAAAGGCACTTCGATACGCGTGAGGTTAATGACGCGAGAGACGCGAGCGCCAACTTGCACATTCTCGCCAACCTCAACATCAACTGACTGGATCACACCAGACAATGGACTCAAGATCTTGCACCTTAGAATATCGACCTCAGCGAGGCGCAGCTGTGCGCTTTCAGCATCAAGGGTCGATTGCAATCGATCTCTTCGCGGATCGACTTGAATGAGTGCCTCATCCGCCCGCAATAAAAGTTCTTGTTTTGCAAGCAAGGTCTGCTTCCGACGATCAACTTCTGCTTTCACCGCGACGCCTTGATCAAAGGCACTGTTGGCCCGATCCAGTTCCTCTTGAGCGAGCTTCACGTCTTCAGTCAGAAGCTCTACGCGCGTACTCAGCGTACGCTGCTCAAGATCAAGGCTGGCCATTTGACTCTGATGCGTTTTGATGTTCTGACGAATGACATCTGCACGATTGACAAAGTCGGTGTCATCAAGCTGAACCAGCAACTGTCCCTCGGTGACCTTTGCCCCTGGCAAGGTTGTTGCTGGAATGCTGGCGACCGTCGCGGTCACCCGAGCTGGCACATCCGCAGAATCCATTGCTTCGGCGACGCCGTAGCCATTAAATTGCCGACGCACCGGCTGTGGCTGAGCAACCATGACCTGCACACGCCGGCCCAGACCACCTTCGTCATTCTTGGCTGGATAAGTCTTGGTCATCACCAACCAAAGCGCGATCAGAAAGGCAACAACGAGGACAGCCGCTGCCACTGAGACCCGTGTCATCAGTGACACAAAACGCCGCTCTTGGCCGTCGGAAGTCTTCAAACCGGCATCCGGATGATTGGCTTGGCCGGCAGGCTGACCATTTTCGAATTGTGGGCCTGGATCTGTCACAGGGGAATGATATGCGAAGATTTGGGTCAGCGGATGACCGATATCCTCGAGTCCTTTTGCCTCGTAAATCTACTCATAGGCAGATCCATCTTGTTGGGAGCTCGCCCGATTCGATTTCATGCAAGATTCGACTCCCCGAAGCCCTTGGCTGAGGCCAGTTAATGACAGGGCTTTTTGGTACCTTCCAACTATGTCCAACGATCAAGAACTCAATCAAGCCGCGGTTGCCCATGTTGCCAAACTCGCTCGACTCGACCTGGCCTCAGATCAACTCGAAAGTTACCAACAACAATTAGCTCGTGTCCTAGAACATGTTGCCAAACTCAGTGAACTTGACGTCGCCGGCGTGGACCCAATGAACCATCCACCACCGCCACCAGGCGCTGAAGCAAGTTCAATAAACCGCCTGGATGAAGATTGCATACAACCATCACTGAAAGCCGAGCAGTTTCTCGAAAACGCACCTGAGAAGCAAGGCCCGCTACTGGCGGTACCGAAGGTCCTTGGTGATGGAGGCGGGGCTTAACCAAATGCAAACACAAAGCCTCACATCGCTCGCCAAGCAGATTCGGTCGCGCGAGTGCTCCGCGCTGGAAGCCTGCACTTTCTTCCTTGACCGAATTGAAAAACTTGATGGCCCCATCAACGCTTACCATGAGGTCTATCGCCAACGTGCCACTGATCAAGCCAAGGCCATCGATGCAGCCCTGGACCAAGGGCAAGATCCAGGGCCATTGGCAGGTGTGCCAATAGCCGTCAAAGACAACATTGTCACAGACTACGGAACAACAACCGCTGGTTCACAAATACTCGAACACTTTAAAAGTCCCTATACCGCGACGGCCGTTGAAAAGCTGGAGGCCGCCGGTGCAGTGATTCTCGGCAAGACCAATTGCGATGAATTTGCCATGGGCTCTTCCACCGAACATTGTGCATGGGGCGCCACATCCAATCCTTGGGATACCACCCGCGTGCCGGGTGGTTCGTCAGGTGGCAGCGCCGCGGCCGTCACCGCCGGACTCTGCTGCGCTTCCATCGGATCAGACACGGGTGGATCAATTCGACAACCAGCGGCGCTTTGCGGGGTCGTTGGCTGCAAACCAAGCTACGGTCGCGTCAGTCGCTGGGGCCTGATTGCCTTTGGATCAAGCCTCGATCAGATCGGCCCTTTTACACACACGGTTGAAGACGCCGCCATGATGCTTCAAGTGATGGCCGGACTTGATGCGCACGACTCAACATCAGCAGCGGTGCCGGTTCCTGATTACACCGCCGCATTAAGTGAGGGCGATCGGCCATGGCGCCTTGGTGTCCCAAGTCAATATCTGTC
>CALCOW010000377.1 GCA_937899935.1 uncultured Phycisphaerae bacterium | reverse complement strand
TGGCATTATCTGAACGCGTATGAATAAGTGTTGGCAAACGGAACGTTGAGATCAATGCAAACTCACCTGCATCGGGATTCATTCGACTGTGGTGGACATGACTCTCGATAACTCCGGGCATGGCGTGCTCGGGCCAACCCCATTGGACCAACGTATCACTGTAAAGTTCAAGACGCTTACTCGGCGTTTTAAACCCCCGACGCGCTTCACCATCAATCTTAACCCCAACGGGCACCCCATCACGATGAACCGTGCCATCATCTGCAACCGAAGTGCCTTCCTTTTCTGATTCAGAAAGAGCCGTCATATGAGTGCGATAAATATGATCTTCAACTAAGAACGCTCCATGGCGTCTCATGTATTCAAGTGGCGTGAGGCCACATTCCTTAGCTGCTTCGGGTAGACCGGGTACGGAGTTTTCGAAAATCCAACCGTAGTATTCAGCAAGCGTGATTTTCTCACCAGGTCGACTTGGTGATTCATGATATTGACGAATTCCCAATTCGCCGTCTGGATCAATACGCCAGGAGAGCTCAATCCAAAACTCATCTTCTTCCCAAACCTCACCTGGATTGGCTTCAAATGTTGTGTCATAGTGCTCGCCCAATCTCTCGCCAAACACGCGCTGCACAGGCTGACGGAAACTGATCCACTTTGCAGCATGTGTTTCTTGGCTCATGAGATCATGCCGCTCTGCCCCTAAACCCATCGGCAAGACGTAATCTGCATACTGAGCGGTCTCACTCCAAACTGGGGTCAGGGCAGCGTGAAGCTCAATCTTGGACTCATCACGAAGCACACGTTCCCACATCAAGCCATCGGGGTTCGTCCAGACTGGGTTATAGACCCGTGTGAAATAGGCTGCGATCTTGCCTCTCCCTTCTTCAAGGAAATGTGGCAATAAGTAGCTCAGCTCGTGATACGCCAATGGAAACTCTTTTGGATAAAGAAGTTCATTCCAGACGCGCTGCGGTGGTGGTGACAAAAATGGGGCTGGCACGAACTTATTGTCGGAGTTGAGGTGACTGCCGCCCTCTGCTCCAACAGCACCAACAAGCACTGCTATAAACTGAAGGCACCGAGATACCTGCCAGCCACCGAGATTGCCTGATGCAGCGTTGCGCCAGACGTGACTTGCAAAAGCACTCCCTGCTGCACCAATCTCTCGTGCCACACGACGAATGGTCTCTGCATCAACTCGGCACTCCTCTGCCGCGGCTTCTGGGGTGAATTGCTGATAATGCTTTTTTAGCGCTTCGATAAAACACTCGAAGCTGATTTCTGAATCAGGTGACAGCGCTTGCAATGTCTCACGCCAATTCACCCAATTTGCAACAAACTCTGCATCATAAAGATTTTCTTGCAGTATGACGTTGACCATGGCTAACAATAATGTCGTCTCAGTGCCCGGCCATGGTGCCAGCCAATAGTCAGCCTTTGATGCTGTATTAGAAAGTCTTACGTCAACAACGCAGAGCTTGGCGCCATCACGCATACCTTCAATGATTCGTTGCGCATGGGGATTGAAGTAGTGCCCGGTTTCGAGGTGTGCGGACAACAACAGAATAAACTTCGCGTTTGCATGATCAGGTGAAGGCCTGTCAGCACCTGACCAAAGTGCATAGCCAACACGCGCCGACGATGAACACACATTGGTATGTGAGTTATGGCCGTCGATCGCCCACGATTTGAGCACACGGTCCATGTAGCCATCCGCTCCAGGTCGGCCGACGTGGTACATGATCTCATTGCGCCTCTCTTCTAAGAGAGCCTTGCGGATCTGAGCCGCCATCGCATCAAGCGCTTCATCCCATGTGGTTCGCTCAAATTGACCAGAACCTCTCGGCCCGACGCGCTTCAATGGATACAGAATTCGATCTGGGTTCTGAATCTGATTGAGTGTTGCCGGCCCTTTTGCGCAGTTCCGCCCTCGTGATCCTGGATGATGAGGGTTGCCTTCCAGCTTTTTAATCTGCCGTGTATCTTTATCGATATAAGCAACCAGTCCACACGCCGCCTCACAATTGAAACAGGTTGTTGGAACCAACATGTATCGACGTTTAACCTTCTGGGGCCAGGCTGCGGGATCATTTTCAACCCACTCATCCCATTGACTTGGAGGCGGAAAGTTTGCCAACGGCGTGATACTGATACTTTTAGAATCTTTTTTCGTCATAGAAGTAAAAGAGATCTTACTGAATGCTATGAAAGAGGCGGTAATTGGCCTGCTCTGATGTAAGCGTGCTCATACATAAAGAGACCGACTAACACAGGAATCCATGCGGCGACCGGCAGAAACAGTGCGAAGAGCACCCCTCCAACCACACACAGAAGGAGGCCATCGCGGAACAGGTTGAAAGGTCCAAAGGACAATGAAACAAGAAAACCCACTGCTTGTTTTGCATTGTCAGTTGGGTGGGATCCCATCCACTCGATCAGTGCAAACAGCAAATGACCTATCGCACCGATAATGGTTAGTGCCACGAGCCATGGATTGGAAGAGAAAGCAAGAAGAATGACCGCTCCACACAGAGCTGCCTGCACTAATAAATGAGGCAATAGCCATCTTCCTTCCCATAAATCTCGACCTTTACATTGTCTAAAGAGGAATGCGGTATAGCCTGCCGCGCAAAGTGCCAGTGGAAAATTGAGCCAGCGAAGGGCGTCTGCAGTCTGCTCCATATCAGCAAAACGGAGAACCAGGCCTGCCACCAGCAATGCAACATAAGCCGATAAGACCACACCACCCTTAACCAACCAACTTGACCAATTTGGTCTGGTCAACATTCTGTAAACACGCCAGGGGCGTGCTAAATCTTCCACAAGAAGACCTAGTGTGAGGATCGTAAAGACCAACCCCACAATCTCTGGAAGCCATTGTTGCGCAAAGCCCGAGACACCCATCATGGCCATGAAAGGCGCCACCATACCAGCGCCTGCACCCAGCCCCTTTGTGACGAGATAGGCCGCAACTGGCCAACCCCATGTCACCTCATGCCCAACGTCTAAGACTACGCGCGTGTCAGGTTCTGCAGGAACAGATGATGGCCAGTGATCCGCTTTCGCTGGAGGCCGATCACTCCACATATACATCGGCGGCCGTTCGGCGCGTCCTGGGTAGAGCGCGAGCGGATCAGCGCCTTTATAGTGGACGTTCGGACTCGTCCCTTGCTCTGGCCGACGAACGGCCGTTTTATTCTGCCCAATGACTTGGCCTGGCGCTGAGTTTGCATCTTGCATATCACCAGCAATGATCGCATTGACCGGACACACAACTGCACAGGCGGGTTCAAGACCAACGTCAACCCGGTGTGCGCAGAAGTGACACTTCTCAACAGCACCATGATCTTCGTTTAGGTAGATGGCATCATAAGGACAGGCCTGCATACATGCTCGGCAGCCAATGCAGGCGTCTCGGTCAACGTCAACAATACCATCCGGCCGTTTTTCGAGGGCATTGACAGGACAAATTGTCACACAAGGCGCATCAGAACAGTGATTACATCGCTGAACCAAAAAACTTCTTTTGACGTCGGGATAGCGGCCTGATTCCACGTACTTCACAGACGTGCGGAACTTCCCTACCGGCACTTCATTTTCAGATTTGCACGCGACTGTACATGCGTGGCAGCCAATGCATGCATCCTGATCAATTACGAAGCCATATTGCATCCTGCGTATTCTACCCTGTCCTCCGTAATCAGTGGTGAGGCACTAGTTCAATTCTTCAGTTGATGGTATCGCGATTTGCTTCTCTGCTGGCTCCAGTGGTAACTGTGCCAAGGTGCCCAAGATCTGCAGATGAACCATTAATTCATCTCGAGCCTGTAGAGATTCTGGGATCGTAATGATGATGTCATTTTCATGAGAAACCACGTCCAAAATCGTTTTCACTACTTCCGAATGACCCTCATCTGTAAGCGATTGGCCTGCTTTGGCACCAATGAACGCCGCTAAAGGCTCATTGTAAACATTCTTCAGAATGATCTTTCCATTCTTGGCGTACTTCATTGGGATGTAAACAGTATTGAGTGAAAAGCCACCTTGGGCGATTTTGACGACCTGCCCTCCACTGAGCTTAATTTCCCGATCCTGTGTTTGCTCGTCAGATATGGATCGTACAAATATGTTTCTGAAAGCAATATGTCCCTCGGAGTTCTGTAGTTCTATTGGACCTCTGTCTGCAATTCGAGCACTGTGATTCCAATAGTTCTCAAGTGTTCCTTGATTAATGACTATCCCACCATTGTTCACCACGGTCACCACATTTCCAAACATTCGGATATGAAAGCGATTCCACTGGCCAGGCGGTAAATCTCTGTTCATCGTAGGCTTGCGAAACATATCACGGTTATTTGACAATCCTCCAGAGCCAATGGGGTCGCTCCAAATCTGTACTTGTGGAATGCTTCGCAAAAAGATACCGCTATTACCTTTGCCAGTCAGTTTCCAGTCCAAGTACATCTCAAAGTTTCCAAACGACTGATCACTGACCAAGTTGCCACCCATCTTTATATTCTGAATTTGTCCATCCACAACCTTCCAGAAAGATCCGATGTGCTTTGCAGCTTCTTGTTTCGCTTCAATGTAGCTACCCTCTTTTAACGCGTCTGCTCGATGCAAACCCTCGAAGCTGATAAACCAACCATCTAAGTTATGCCCATTGAATAATGACTCAAAGCCAATCGGCGCCCCTTTTGCCATACCTTGCATTTGTGTAATGGCATCAGTTTTCAAGCCAGGCTTACTCGGGTTGCCATTGGGAAGACGGTCTTCCAAATCCTCCTCTGGTGGACTTGGTGCTGGCGGTACTTCGAATAAGTCATCATCGCCGATCGAGTCTTGGCAGAATACCTGACTGGTCATCAAAACTAAGGCAACACACCCCA
>CALCOW010000376.1 GCA_937899935.1 uncultured Phycisphaerae bacterium | reverse complement strand
GATGACCACACCCAAAGGTCCCAATCGACTCGACCCCGAACTCGAAGCAGAAATCGAAAAAAGTCTCGGTGACATGAGCATCGATGAACTGATCGATGATGCACCTGACCATTCATCGAGCCCCAAAACGATGACTGGCACCGTTGTTTCCATAAGGGACGCAGATGTCTTTGTAGAGTTTTCTCCAAGAACACAAGGCGTCTGCCCCATCGATCACTTTGATGAACCACCAGCCGTTGGAACAAAATTAGAGTTTGTCGTTGATCGACATGACAAAGAAGATGGACTTCTTATCTTGTCGAGACCAGGCAAAGTTGGAAAAGCCCAGTGGAATAATTTAGCGGTGGGCCAAACGGTTGAAGCTCGATGCACTGGAACCAACAAAGGTGGCTTAGAAATGGAAGTCGCTGGACAACGTGCTTTTATGCCGGCTGGTCAAGTTGATCTGCGTCACATTCCTGATCTCAATGTATTTGTTGGCGAGAAACTTCCATGTCAGATTACTGAACTGGATCTCGCACGAAAGCGCATTGTCCTCAGTCGTCGCGAGGTGCTTGCTCTTGAACGCGAAGAAAAACGTGCCAAACTACTAGAGACACTTGAAGTGGGACAACGGGTCAGCGCACTGATCACCAAGATCATGCCGTACGGAGCGTTCGCTGACATTGGCGGTCTCGAGGGACTCATCCATATCTCAGATCTCTGCCATCAACGTATCCACAAGCCAGAAGAGGTGGTCAAGGATGGACAGATGGTTGAGGCTCAGATTTTGAAGCTTGAGCTTGATCAAGATCCACCTCGTGTTTCATTGGGCATGAAACAGCTTGCGTCAGATCCTTATGTTTCTGCAACTGGCGAACTGACGGAAGGTGCCACCGTGACCGGTCGTATCACCAAGCTGACAGAGTTTGGTGCCTTTGTAGAACTATCACCCGGCGTTGAGGGGCTGATTCATATTTCCCAGCTCAGCCACGACCGCGTAAACAAGGTCAGCCAGGTGGTCAAAGTGGATCAGATTGTCACCGTGAAGGTGCTCGATGTTGACCACGCCCGCCGAAGAATCAGCTTGTCTCTCAAAGCGATGACGGATGCTGATGATCCTGAAACAGCTCAAGATCGAGCCGAAGACCCTGCCCTGCGAAAACTGCGGGCCAAATTCGGAGATGGCCAAGATCTCAAGGGCGGGCTCTTCTAGCGACGGCTGTTCGAATGACCTCTGATCCCCTGTCGTGCGCGCTTAGACTTGCCTTTATTTCCACGCGCGCGTTGCCTGGCGTTCACTCGATTGGGTGTTTTCCGCGCGCCACCAGCAGGAGATCCTACCGAACGCGTCTCACAAGGGCCCCAATGAACGAGGATGATTGTGAAATCCAACAGATCAACCGAACCGTTTCCATCAAAGTCAGCTGCCAGGCCATCGCCAGTCTGTCCAAACTCGACCAAAAGTTGAGTGAAATCTTCGGCACCGACCTGACCATCTCCATTGCTATCGCCCAGACACTGCGGGCCAGCGCCTCGAACGGTCACGAGATAGACCTGCCCATCGGCCACTGGAACCGGATCTGGTAGGAGGCACTGCAAGGATGGGCGAGGGGTAATTCGATATTCATAGCCACTCTCAAACCCCGACTGCATCCAGGCCCTGGTCAAACGAAGTACCTGAGGAGATCCCGGCAGGATCTCTGCAACAAACTGAGAACCTGGCACTGCTTCAAAAGTAGTTTGGGATCCAGCACTGCGTCGAGCAATGTCAACTGGCATGGACTCAGTAGCAACAAGCGGTCCATAAAAGCGAATGTTCACGACCACCCCAGCGGAACCAACTTGCTCCACTTCACCACCATTGATTGGCTGACAGGATTCATTGTGAATCAGAAACGGAACCAAGCCAACGGAGCCACCACCAAGTTGTTCACATGACTCCGCGTAGTCTGGCGTCTCAAGCGTCAACACATCAATTCCATCTTCACCAATTTGGATAGGCCCTGTCCAAACACATGATGGATCTGCAGACGCATTCAATATAATTTGCCCAGCAATGCCGCCGACGCCAGTCACAAAGGTGGTCAACTCTTCAGCGCGGAAACCACCTTCAATGATGATCGATCCTTCGAGGCAATCGCGAAAGCGAATCTGCCCAGGATTTGTATAACCAGAAACATACTTTAGTTTCTTAATAAGCATTGATCCAAAGAAACTTGCAACATCAAATGAGGCGATGTGACCTCCACCTGAACCAAAGGTCGAATCAATTTGTGCGTAACAGTTACCATTCGCTTGAATTCGCCCAATGTACTGACCGGCGCGAATTTCAATTGGCTGATCATCTGTTCCAATCTCTCTGCCCGCAATCACTTCTTTGATTCGGCCATTCAGCGCATAGAGATCGCCAAGCACATCGTGACCGGCTTGAACTAAAGTGATGCCACGAGCAGCATTCGATGGCGTGGTGGCTGTAATTGGACCGACAATATTTCGACCTGCAATAATGTTCCCTACAGCCAGCACTTCAATGCGCCCAACATCAACATTGACTTCCACTCTGTTCAGTAGTGTCTCAGCTGTACCTGTCTGGACAATTTCGTTCACCGAATTAAGACCAGGAAGGCCATCACTAATAACCCGCACAATCAATGGTGACCCCGCGGTCGGTCCATTGACGGCTATTTCAAGCCGGTCAATAGATTCACCGCCATTACCGTGAATTTCATAAGTGGTGTCGCCCCAGGGATTGAAAAGACCCAGCAAAACGATGTCATAGGCTTGTTCTGTTTCATCCCAGGCAATGACATAGTTTTCAGGTGCCACAGGAGCACCCGTCGAGTCGATGATCGTGAGATCAGCACGAACGATAGCCGCGAATACAAAGATGGCCACAAGGGCACTGAACACCGTTCTTCGCTGCATCTAGGCTCTCCTCCGTCAGAGCCTGGCACATAAAATCGGTACCGCCACCCTATTATCGAATCAGGTAAAACAACCATGTCTCTGACCACCAAGAGACCGCAAGTGTTACCCCTCTTAACAAGTTGGTGTCCGATATCACCTGAAGCTACAGATGATCACTGGCTGTCTGTTATCAGTAAGTGAAGACCCGCAGCATCAATGGTCGTGATGGGCTTTCCGGTAAACAAATCAAGTTGGTCATCCACGCGCACACCAGAGCGAATCAAGGTCAGTGAAAAATCAAGCCCGCCTTCTGATAAGTGCAACTGGCTCATGCGTCCATGAAGAGTGTCTACCGTATGAAAACTGGGTTCTTCATACCCAAGTTCAACAAGACGATCAGCAAACACCGAGAGAGCAATATCGCTAAACAAACGTAAATACACTCGACCAGGCCCGTCAAGCAGCCCTCTTGCCGCTCGCCCCATCACCATCACGCGAGCGTCTGGTTGAAGGTAACGAAGCGAATCTAACAACTGTGTAATAACTGACAATTGGGCCTTGATGACATCTCGATACCCCTCCTCGCCAAGCACTGATTGTGCCAACGCACGACAGTGTTGCCGCACCTGTCGTCTACTTGGCAGCGGTGATTCTGGCGTGCCATGTTGTGTCTGCGCCGCCTGAATCGCTTGACTTATGGTTAACGTTGCATCTTCAACAATCAATTGAGCGGCTCTTCGAGCAATCTGATCTTTGTTAGTGTCTTGCACGAGTTCATTCTCTCATAACAATGAGGTGGAACAGATCATTTAGCTTAATAGGAAGCTTGCAAGCTTGCTAAACTAGCGACGGGTATTTTAAAGTCGCCAGCAGAATTCACTTCTCAGCCAAGCAATTCGCTCATGACACTTAAACAGAAGCATGATGTCTCCCAGCAGCGTGTCCTTGGACTCTTTGGTCTTGCGATGATCAATATCGTGGCCATTGCGAGTCTTCGCGATCTGCCGCAGATGGCGAGTTACGGACTCAGCTTGATCTTCTTCTATGTGCTCGTTGCCCTGGTCTTCTTCATACCGGTGTCATTGGTGGCCGCTGAACTGGCAACGGCTTGGCCCGAGCGTGGCGGCGTCTACGTCTGGGTGAGAGAGGCTTTCGGGAAACGATGGGGCTTCCTGGCCATATTCCTCCAATGGTTCGAGGACGTTTTCTGGTATCCCGTGGTGCTGACCTTCGGAGCGGCATCGCTCGCGTTTGCCGTTGCACCCGAACACTCCGCTGCGTTGGCGGAGAGCAAGTTCTTCATCGTTGGCGTGGTCCTGGCTGTCTTTTGGTTCTCCGTCTTCCTCAATTTCTTCGGTCTCTCCAGCTGCGCTCGGATCTGCATCCTTGGAGCCTTCGCCGGGATATTCATCCCGGGCATCGCGCTGATCGTACTGGCGGGAATCGGACTGGTCGATGGCACTCCGTCCAGGCTCATTGACAATGGAGATCAACTGATCCCTGATCTTGCCAAGCCTTCCAATCTCACTTTCGCCGTCAGTGTGTGCCTTGCATTCGCCGGCATGGAAATGACAGCAGCACACGCGCGAGAAGTACGTTCGCCTGAACGAAACTACCCGTTCGCGATCTTGATTGCAGCTGTTGTCATCCTGACCGTGTTCATCCTGGGCGCCCTGTCGATCTCGAACACCCTGGCACCCGGAGACTATGAACTGCAAAGTGGCGTGCCGGAGGCCTTGCGCACCATGCTCGCCCGCTATGGGCTTGAAGAGTGGGCGAGACTTGCCGCACTAGGCATGGCGCTCGGTGTATTTGGAAGCGTGAATGCCTGGATCGTTGGCCCAAGCAAGGGACTCCTGGCGGCCGCTGAAGACGGCGCCTTGCCAGCAGCCCTCTGCAAGGTGAACAAGAAGAACGTACCCACCCGCATTCTGCTGATACAAGGTGGAATCGTCTCTCTGATCTGCCTTGCGTTCACCTTGCAACCCACCGTCGAGTCGGCCTACTTCATGATCAGCATGCTCGCTATCCAGATGTATCTCATCATGTACTTAATGATGTTCATGGCTGCACTACGACTCCGGAAGCTCCACCCGAAACGCTCGGACACATTCCGCATTCCGGGTGGCACGCCCGGCTTGTGGTTGACTTGCGGAATTGGTGGGTTGGGGGCAATCTTTGCGATTGTCATTGGGTTCTTTCCGCCTGATCAGCTCACCGAGTCAGGCATAAATCCCACATCCTTCACCTACTTCCTGGTAGTGGGAATTGCGGTTGGACTGTTCATGCCGCTGGCGATCGCATATGCACGACGCCTAAAGTGATGTAGCAGCTTGTTCTCATATGCAAGCCAAGTGATGCCAAAACGCCATCTCACTACGACCGTCGCTTGGTTGCTAAAATGTAAGGCTTCAAGTTCATTCACCGAGAAAGCCCACCGACAAGGCATACGATCAACCGATGACTCAAACACAGGAACAGCAACCAATACCCTCGATTGGCATCAGTATGGGTGATCCTCTGGGAATTGGACCAGAGATACTTGTCAAAGCCTTGGCTGATCCTGAGCTGCGTAAGCGAAGTCGCTTTGTCATCTATGGACTCAACGAGTCAATCACCTTCGCGGCCGACCAACTTGGCATCGCACCTTTTTGGTACCGCGTCTCGCGTGGGACGGACCGGGCTCAGCGCGAATTAGCTGAGGGCGTGGTCGTAGTTGACGACCCAGACTTTCATGGCATTCTGACACGCCCACATGAACCCAGCCTCAAAGGCGGCCATGCATCCAAGAGGTTCATAGAAGATGCCATCGCTGATGCACTCTTAACTGACAGTCATGGGCGTTTCATTGATGGTATTGTCACTGGTCCAATTAGTAAGACATCATGGTCTGAGGCTGGACATCAATGGCCGGGACATACAGAGCTTCTTGCACACCGTACGAAAGCCAAGCGATCGGTTATGGCCTTTACTTCTGATCGCCTTCGTGTGGCTTTAGCAACAACACATATTCCCCTAATGGACATCCGCAATGTTCTGACCATTGGACGCATTTTTGATGCCATCGATCTTGGTCACGAGGCTTGCCGCCAACTCGGTATTAAACGACCACGACTTGGGGTGTGCGGGCTTAATCCACATGCCGGTGAAGCAGGCATGTTCGGTGACGAGGAGCAACGGCTCATCAAACCTGCCATCGAAGTGGCACAACGGAATGGCATCGATGCGCGCGGCCCCTATTCAGCTGAGGTCGTCTTCCGCAAAGCGCTTGAAGGGGCTTTCGATTTAGTGGTTGCTATGTATCACGATCAGGGGCTCATACCAATGAAGCTTCTTGCCTGGAAAAATGCAGTCAACTGGACGCTCGGCTTACCTATTATCCGCGTCAGTCCAGATCATGGCACCGCCTTTGATATTGCTGGCAAGGGTGTTGCCCATGAGGGCTCCATGAGAGCGGCGATCGAATTGGCCATTGACCTCGCCAAGCAGCGTCGATCGCTCGCACAGCCAACAACTGGTTCCTAAGTGCTTGTGCTTATTGGCCGGGCGGCTAATATCTGCCAGCATGACCCAGACCAATACCATCGCAATGGAAGACCTTGTCTCACTTTGTAAACGCCGCGGTTTCATATTCCCTGCGTCAGAAGTCTATGGTGGACTCAACGGCTTTTGGGACTACGGGCCACTGGGCACACTGCTTAAAAACAACCTACGGGATGCTTGGTGGCGTGACATGGTGCTCAGCCCACCTGACGGTCCTGATGGGCGACCTATCTCAGTCGTTGGGCTTGACTCATCAATCATTCAGAACCCACGCGTTTGGGAAGCCTCTGGTCATGTTGAGGGTTTCAATGATCCAATGGTCGACTGCAAGAAAAGTAAATCACGCTACCGCGCTGACCAACTATTCTGCATCGGCCTTAAAGGTGATAAAGAAGGTCGCGTCTATGCTTTTCTTGAAGCGGATGCTGAGTCTCGCGCTTCAGCGCTCAAGAAACTTGGCAAAGAAAAGAAACGCACCGTCGAAGATGAAGAAGTCGATGTTTGCAGTTTTATGGATCTCTCAGAAGCGGAACGGAACCTCACCGTCGGCCCTGATGCTAAAGAAGCCGGCACCCTCACCGAACCGCGTGACTTCAACCTGATGTTCGAAACATTTGTCGGCGCTATTCGTAGCGATGACAACCGCGCCTTCCTTCGACCCGAGACAGCGCAGGGCATCTTCCTCAACTTCAATAACGTCGTTGACACCATGCGCGTCAAAGTACCCTTTGGCATTGCGCAAATCGGGAAAGCGTTTCGAAATGAAGTCACACCACGAAACTACATCTTCCGCTCTCGTGAATTTGAGCAAATGGAAATCGAGTGGTTTTGTCACGAAGCAGAATCAGAAAAGTGGTTCGACTTCTGGTGCCAAGTGCGACGGAACTGGTGGGAATCCATTGGCCTTACCAGCGACAACGTAAAAATGCGTCGCCATGATGCCAACGAACTCGCTCACTATGCAAAAGATGGATGTGGCACCTTCGATGTCGAGTACCAGTTCCCCTTCACGGCGCCAGGTTTTGGCGAGCTTGAGGGCGTGGCCCACCGCGGCAATTATGACCTGCGTCGCCACGAGGAATTCAGCCGCAAGAAGCTCAGCTACTTTGACCAAGAGCGAAACGAACGTTTCCTGCCACACGTCATCGAGCCTTCGGCCGGACTCAGTCGAGGTACGCTCGCGGTCTTGTGTGAAGCGTTCACGCCTGACCCCGATCGTGCCAGCAAGGTGTACATGAAGTTCCATCCGCGATTGGCACCGATCAAAGCTGCGGTCTTCCCACTGGTTAATAAGGATGGCATGCCCGAGGTCGCTGAGCGGCTCTTTGATGAGCTGCGTACTCGATGGAACGTGCAATACGACGCCAAGCAGTCGATCGGCAAGCGCTATGCTCGCATGGACGAAGCTGGCTGCCCCTACTGCTTTACCATCGATAGTGATTCGCTCAATGATCAATCGGCGACGGTCCGTCACCGCGACTCACAAGACCAAGAACGTGTGGCCCTTGACCAGGTCAGCACCTGGCTCTCCGAACGGATTGAGAGTGTCTAGTGCACCACTGCACTTTCTACCTCAGGCGATGCCACCGTCCTGATCAAGTGACCATCAAGTAAACAAGATCATCCATCCAACCACAAAGACGGCGACATCAACCAGGATGTGACTCACATACCCCGCCCAAATAGAACCCGTCTTGAGGTAACACCAAGACCAGATAAGCCCACCAATAAAGACTCCAACGGAACCAACGATGACGACTGGCAGTTGGAATTGACATGACAATGCCACGGTGTGATGAATCGTAAACAAGAACGCAGCAAGTGCCACTGCAGTCACAGATCCAACCAACAGACAACATTTTTCATAGACGAACCATCGCCATACATATTCTTCTAAAAGACTGTTGAAGAAAATGATGTAGGCTGCCAACCAAAGATAAAGCGATTGATCAGCGAGCCCAGAACGCTCGGCCGCTTCGCGCATCACTTCGGGATCGACCAGCCACTGCCCCGCCAGCAGATAGACAACGATAATGACGCCACTGATCACGAGGCCTGTCCATACACCGAGCAACAAGCCCGAAATCTTTGGCTGTCGCACTTCGACGCGACGACGCTCAACGCCAAAGTGCCATAGGAGAGGCACACTCAATAACCCAATTTTGCAAAGTGCATAGATCAGCTTACCGCTGACGACCCCGGCCGTGCTTGGAACGGCCATCGCAAACAACACCCCGACGGTCGGAAGACAAACTACCAGGACCACCGCCAACAGGGACTGGATCCGTGCCTCGCGCGTGGTCATCGCAGTGGCTTAACAAGTTGTAGACAAGGACACTCTTCGTCCCACAAAGTCGGGAACACCTCAAGCGGCACAAATCCCATAGAAAGATAGAACGCACGGGTTTTCTTGTAGTGCACACATTCCCGACCTTCAGCGACGGTCTTGACTTGCAGCAATCGTATCCCTTGCTGCAGACACCAACGCTCTGCCTCAGCCTGGAGCAGTCGCCCAACACCTTGGCGATGATAATCAGGATGGACACCAACCACATGGATTTCAGCTGACTGAGGAAAGTGTTGATTCAAGGTCAGAAAACCAACGGCTCGTTGCCCATCAAAGGCCAAAATGGTTGGCATCTGATCCGTTGATTCAATGTACGCCTTGGTGCTAGATTCAATACCGAACCACTCAGGCAGCGCTCTTAGAATTGGCCCACAAGAGGTGGCGCAGTCTGCCGTCGGCGGCGAGGTGGCTGGCTGAATGACAATTGATAGATCACTGGACATGAGCCCACCGTACTAGACATTGAAGTATTTTGCAGCAGGATGATGCACGACAATCGCACTTGTGGATTGCTCGGGATCAATCTGGAAGTTCTCAGTAAGCACACAACCAATACGCTCTGGACGAATCAATCTAAAAAGCTTCTCTTGATCTGACATGTCAGGGCACGCGGGGTATCCAAAGCTATACCGGCTTCCTCGATACTTCTGCGTAAAGAGCCTACGAATCTGCGGGTCATCCTGGTCACCAATTCCGAGCTCGGCGCGCATCCGCTTGTGCCAGAGTTCTGCCAGTGCTTCGGTCGCTTCAACACCGAGGCCATGAAGATACAAATACTCGGTATATTCATTGCGCTCGAAGAGCTGTCTTGCTTGACTACCAATTTCATTGCCCATCGTGACACAATGAAAACCAACCACATCAGGCTCACCCATTTCCAATGGCAAGAAGAAGTCACTAATACAACGGCGCTGTCGTCCCTCTTGACGCGGGAATGTAAACCGCTCAATTTCGATTTCGGGTTGCTCGGGATCAAAGATGAGCAAATCATCACCATCACTGTTACAAGGAAAGTAACCGTAGACTACTTGTGGACGTAGAATTTTCTCTTCACGGCAGTAGTCTTTGAGGCGTTGCAGTGTCGGCTCAGCGACTTCTTTGAGTTGCTCTTTATCCTCTTCAGGACTTTGAGCGCCCTTACGAAATCCCCACTGACCTCGAAACAGAGCGACTTTGTTGATGTATGGGTAAATTTGTTCAAGATCAATGTTTTCCACCAATCGCTCACCCAAGAATGGTGCTACCGGTCGATCTTCAACGGGCACGGTCTCCAGTACGGGCGGGGCCTCAACCACCGTTCGCCGAATGGAATCTGCCTCACGCATTGAGACGGCTCTTTCACTCGCCGCCTTTCGTTTGATCACACGTTCCTCGATCTCACTATCAAGATCTCCCAGATTTCCATCCGCCAACATTTCGCAAATACGCAATGCCTCGAATGCATCGCGACCGTAGTAGAGTGAACCCTCATAAATATTTCGTAAATGCACTTCTGCATGACCTCGCGTCAACGCCGCGCCACCGACCAACACAGGCATCCGTAACGATTGTGAATTCAGTGCTTTGAGATTCTCTTCCATGACACCTACTGACTTCACGAGCAGACCTGACATTCCAACCGCGTCGGCACCAACTCGTTTGGCCGCATCAATGATCTGCGAAAGTGGCTGCTTGATACCGATGTTCTCAACCGTGTAGCCATTGTTCGTCAGAATAATGTCGACCAAGTTCTTACCGATATCATGGACGTCACCCGCAACCGTAGCTAAGACCACAGTCGCTCGCCCGGAATCATCCGTCTTGTCCATATAAGGTTCAAGATAGGAAACTGCTTGTTTCATAACCTGCGCTGATTGAAGCACAAATGGAAGCTGCATTTGCCCGCTCCCGAATAATTCCCCCACTTCTTTCATGCCTGCTAAAAGATGCTTGTTGATGATCTCAAGCGGTCCATATTGCTTCAGTGCCTCCTCGAGGTTGTCAGTAAGTGCATCTAACTCACCATTGACAATGTGCAGATGCAACCGCTCCTCGATCGTCAATGCTGACATTTCAATGACTTCAAGCTGCTCCGAGGCATCTTCAAAAAGGCTGATGAAATGGACCAACGGATCAAAATTGACATCCATTCCTTCAGGACGCTGGTCGCCACGCTGATCAAAAATGAGCCAGCGTGCTGCCTCCCAATGTTCTTCATCAATTCGATGGCG
>CALCOW010000375.1 GCA_937899935.1 uncultured Phycisphaerae bacterium | reverse complement strand
GCCTATCGAAAAGCGCTGATGTTGGTCAATGATCGTCCAAGAATAAGTGTGTGGATGTCATGCGTTCCCTCATAGGTACGTACTGACTCAAGATTGCATAGATGTCGCATCACCTGGTTTTCGTTCAGAATGCCGCTGCCGCCAAGAAGATCGCGAGCCTGTCGAGCCACATCAAGGGCAATCTCAACATTCGCACGTTTCGCAAGTGAAATTTGGACCGTCGTGGCGCGTCCCTCTTCTTTGAGTTGACTAAGACGTAGGCAGGTGACCTGTGCCTGTGTAATCTTGGTGGCCATATCAGCTAGCTTCGCTTGAACCAGTTGGAAGCGAGCGAGAGGTTTGCCAAATTGGAACCGCTCAAGTGCATGGGTTCGGGCCTGCTTGAAGCATGATTGGGCAGCTCCGACAACACCAAAGGCAATTCCGTAACGTGCTTGATCCAGGCAGGTGAGCGGGCCATCTAATCCTTCGGCGCCGGGCAGTATCGAACTTGCGTCGATTGCACAATTGGTGAGTTGGATTTCACCGGTCACACTGGCGCGGAGTGAAAGTTTGCCTTGAATTTTCGTAGTGCTGAAGCCCTCGGTATTCGTTGGTACAAGAAAACCTCTAATGGCCGCCGCATTGTGGTTTTTGTCTGCTGAGTCCTTTTGCACCTTCGCCCAAATGACCGCGATATCCGCAAATGTCGCATGCCCAATCCACGTCTTGGCACCATTGAGAATCCACTGATCGCCTTGTCGTTGAGCGCTGGTCTCCATGCTGCCAGGATCCGAGCCATGGTTTGGTTCGGTGAGTCCAAAGCACCCAAGCTGTTGTCCTTTTGCTAGTTCAGGTAGCCAATGGTCCTTTTGTTGTTCGCTCCCAAAGATTGCGATCGCGCTCATTGCGAGGGCGCCTTGCACGGATGCACAGGTTCGAAGCGCGCTGTCCCCGGCTTCTAATTCCTGCATCATCAAGCCGTAGGTCAACGCATCAAGTCCAGGGCAGCCATAACCTCTGATGGTGGTGCCGAAGACGCCTAGTGGGGCCATTTGTTGTATGAGTTCCTTTGGAAAGCCGTCGTCCTCATACGCCGTCGGAAGAAGCGGGGCGGCCTTTGATTCAACCCAGGTACGAACACGATCTCGATGGTCTCGCTGACTTTGTGTGAGGAGATCATCGAGCTGATAGAGGTCAAGGTTTTGCAGTGCTTCATCGCTGGGCAACGTTTAGGCCTCTCTTTCTGGGCTGCGTAGTGTGCCAAGGGTCTTCGCGAGCAGTTCAAGAATTGGGGCCTCTGGCATTGCATATGGTCTAAATTTCTCGGTCTGGGCAAGTTCGTCGCGATAGAGCAGTGCTCTATGCATACCCAGATTTGCTGCAGCCGGCGAATCGATCAGTGTTGCTGAGTCAGTAGCGCTCATTTGGAAGAGCACCCGGTTCGCGAGCTCTCGAAGACTCTGTCGGTCAAAGACGCGTTCCATGTTATTGACCGTATCGCACCACGCGATGACATGCATGCCGTGGACGGGTCCTTCTCTTAGCAGTTCCTTGAGCTGCTTGTCGGGTGTGATTGAAGCGTCTTCATCCATCGAGAAACTGAAGTCGTCATCGCTACGTCTCAAGTCTCTAAAGCGATGTAATGCCTGAATGAAAACAAACACAGGTGGCGCGTCCGAGATACGATCGACTTTTCGCCGTTCGAGTTCTTGGGCCACCATGTTCATGACGTCTGGTGTCTGTCTCCAATTGCTGAAATTGTACGGATGATCTGTATCATCAAGTACGCGCTGCAAAAAGCCATGTCTTGTGTCTTCGGGGCTTGTTGCATCGAACAGAACAATGTTGCAAAGAGTATCTGTGATTGGTGTCGGTTTCACTTGTGCGGTGACACTAATGATGCTGCTGGACATCATGGCAAGTGCCGACTCATCGCGCTGGCCCACGATAATCAGATGAGAGCCTGTTTCGCGTTGCATTGGACAGGCGGTGGGATCTTTAATGGCGATGGCTTCACCAAGCCAGCAATTCACACAGCTTGGACGAGGCACGCGAGTGTCTTCTTTCAAGAACGTTCTCAGCAGTTGGTTTCTATGCAAGTGCGCAGGCACGTTGCCTTCGAAGATTGCTGGTGGCGCATAGTCACCTTGCGGTGGATTCTTTTGGAAACGATTCTGGACATGGCCCAGATAGGTATCTCGATCTGATTCATCGAGCCAGACGACTTGGAATGGGCTATTGCCTTCGACTTGTCCATTGGCATCGTTGTAGATTGCCTCGCCTGGCCTTGAGAGTAGTCTCGCTGCATCATTGTCTTCTCCAAGAACCATGTGAGCATCTGCTTCACTGCATTGCAGAGCAATACGAATATTCATTTGGCCGATCGTGCTTCTAGCTAAGGTGTAGGCTCCGCCCAACGTTTGCGAGCCAAGAAGGACATGGATGCCAAATGCTCGCCCCTGGCGAACCAGGCGGTCCATGAGTAGCGCAGCATCCTGTGCCACCTTATCTTCTTCTACAAAGAGTTCTTGGAATTCATCGATGATCAGTAGTGAGCGGGGCATCGGTTGTTCTGGGTGCGCGGCTCTGAAGCCAGGGAGATCTTGTACTCCAGCTTCTCTAAACAGAGAGCCTCGTCGACGCAGTTCTGCATCGAGTCTCTCAAGTACGCTGATGCCAAATTCACGATCTGATTCAATTGCAATGACGCGAGCGTGGGGTAGCTCATGGCTTGCATAGGTTTTAAACTCAACACCCTTTTTAAAGTCAATTAAATAACATTCAACTTCGTCTGGGCTATATCGAAGAGCAAGATTGGTAACGAGTACGTGGAGAAGAGTCGACTTGCCTGAACCAGTTTTGCCCGTGAGCAGGACATGCTGTGATGTGCCCTTGCCAAGGGCCAGGTATTGCATTTTGTTGGCGCCATTCAGGCCCAGTGGAACGATCATGGCGTCCTTTGTGGACTCCTGCCATAAATTGTCCGCATCGGGGCTGACCATGTGGAATGGGACTTCTACGCGATTGGCCTTTTGTGCCATCGGTCCCAGCGTATGCAGTGTGTCAGTAAAGAGTTCCGGTGATGGAGGTGCATCTGGTGTCAGTGGGAGTTCCTGGAATGTTTGATCCTGCCAAGAGAGCTGCCCATCTTTCTCAGTCAGTACGACGGCCGCTCGCTCCAGTTCCTCAAGGTCCAGGCCACCGGGTATTTTTTCTGCAGTGTCCAGTGTCATGAGTGTGAACACACCACAACGTGGGCCACTGTTTACGATGCTTGCAAGACGTCGCGTTGCAATTTCACTGAAGTGGGTTGGAAAGTCAGCAACTACCAAAAAGCGATAGGGTTCCGCGATTGGTCCAGCTTGTTCGTTGTAGTGTGCGATGGTGGGAAATTCATTCCGCAAGTACTTCTGGATCACCACTTCCATATGATCAGTTAGATCTGCAAGACGTTGTTCAATGTGTCGCGTTTCAGACCAGATTTTGTCTAGCGCAAATGCATTCTCGTAGTCAGCAAGATGCATAAAGCCGGCAAAGCTTTGTCCAAGGCTTACTGGATCGAAAATGGTAAATCTCACTTTGCCAGGGGGGAGTGCTACCAGCAAGCGAAACATCGTGGCGCTGATGAGGTCAATTCCAGTGTGCCTCGATGCACTTGAAGTCTTAATCAGCAGAGAGCTTGCAACAGGGAAGTCGAGAAGAGCAGGAAGCTGTAGATGCGTTGGGCAAGGAAGCTGTAGCCTTGTATCTGTCGGTATCGCGTGAGGAAGGTTGTTGAGGTCGAGATCTAGGGTTCCAAACTGAATCATGTCTGGAAAACAGTCTGGCGGTTGGTATGGCATGCCTTCATCTTGTTGGGGAAACAACTGATTGGCACGCTGATTGATTTTTTGCAGGGTGTGCCACTGTTCGCCTATGCCAGTATCCCAGCGGCTTTTTAATGTCTCAAAAGCAACCTCATAGTTGGAGCGAATTTCAGCAGCCTTGTCTTGATACTCACGCGTCTCTTGTGCCAGGTCGTCTTGATGTGATTGAGTTGTGGTGCGAATGCTCTGTTCATATTCAGCTTCAATCAGTGGCAGTGCATCTTCTTGCTGTTGTTCGATGTGTTCTAAGCGTTTCTTGTATCGATCGTCCGCTTGTTCTTTTCGTCTTTTACGATGTTCACCGAGGCCTTCCATGCGTGGTTCATAGGTGTCTTTGACTCTAGCGATTTCCTTGTCTCTATCGCTTTGCAGGGCAAATTCGCGTTGTCGCCTTTCTTGCTCCGCGGCCTCAATACAAGGTTCGATCGAAGACAGTCCGGCTCGGATCGAACTTTGTAGATGTTGCCTCATCGGAGCAATTGTCCGGCGGGCTAATACATAGACGACCAAGGTCCACAAAATGAGAATCCCAGCGGTGACGGCTCCGCTGATACCAAGCCAAGTTGATATGTTCTCGCCGAAGAGCATCCAGCCAATGCCGAAAATGACAATCCCAACAAGAATGAGCGCTAGAAAAAGGCTCAGTGGGTTGAGGCACTTCGGCATCCGGAGTTGGCGCAGTTTCTCAAATGCTTGTTGTGAATCTTGCAGCGATGCATGCAATGTATGAGTTGGGCTTTCGCTTGACAAAGACTGGTCTCGGTCAGAACTATCGATGCCTGGTTGCCAATAGCGCCGAAGTGTTCTGGAACTCAGTCGGGCGATCTCATTAAGATTCTTGGCCGTCTCCTCTATGTGATCTTTTCTGGCTAAGAATTGTTCTTTGGGATGTTGTTGGTTGGCTTCATAGACCGATTCAGCAATCCACTGCCCAAATTCCAGGTTGTCTTTGGTTTCCTTTGCTTGCAGAAGATCTCGCTGCTGAATCTGCTTAAGCTTGGTGTGGTGTGCTTCCTGAGCAGATTTTAGACTGACGTCGTATGTTGATTTGGTCAGGGCAAGCGACTTCTTTCGTTTGGCCTTGGCATTGTTGAGACCTGTTTCGTGCGCCTCCTCAATGGCTTCTAGTCGTTGGGCATGCTCAGTTTCGAGGTCGTTGAGTCCACCATCCCTCGATTCAGTCGCATTTTGTTCTGCATCATGTCTTTGCACAGAGAGTTGCTTGAAATTCTCAATAGCAACTCGTTGCTGGTCGCTCAAACTCAAGTTGTCGCCTTGGGCGTGGGTGTTCATTGGTTCACCGGGCCTGCTTTGGTTTCAATGGCGATTGTGGAGTGACGGGGAAAGATGGCTGTCGATCTCTATTCTAAAGTGAGGATGGGTTCCGTGGCTCAAT
>CALCOW010000374.1 GCA_937899935.1 uncultured Phycisphaerae bacterium | reverse complement strand
TTACGGCTTGTTCTGAAGATCAAGTACCCCAGACAACCATGACGGTCGCGCCGGGTTTGGGGTCACTTTCAAGTGACGCCTCGATCAGTCATCGTGCTGAATTCGAGATGATTGCCAAGGAACTTTACAAAAACCAGGGCGGTTTCTTTGAGCAAGGTGCGGATCTACGGATTCGACAACAGCGGGATAGGGTCACCGATCAAACGGCGAGCTATGCAGAGCTCACGACGCAGCTGGTAATGCAGTTGCTCAGAGATGGCGAAGTTCAAAAAGCAGTTGAGGAGATCGATGCACTCTTCACAAGACTTGAGGATCGTCCGCAGCTTCTGGAGCAGAATCCACAGCTTCACCAACTTCGCGCGCTGACATACCTGCGTTTAGCAGAAATTGAGAATTGTGTGAAACGGCATAATGCGGATTGTTGTCTCTTTCCGCTTGCTGCCGGTGGCGTGCACAGTGTTGATGAGCCAGCGGCTCAAGCGAAGGATGCATACTTGTCTCATTTAGAAGCTGATCCAGAGAACCTTCGCTCTCGATGGCTACTAAACATTGCAAGCATGGCTCTCGGTGATCATCCGCAAGGGCTCCCGAGCCGCCATCACATTCCAGTTGATACCTACGATGATGATTACAAAGTCAATCGCTTTACAGATGTGGCACCAGCGCTTGGGCTAGATGTTTTCAACTTGTGCGGTGGCTGCATTGTCGACGACTTTGATGGTGATCAGTTGCTCGATGTCGTGACATCGACGATTGATCCCTCCGGTCCAATGACATTTCACCACAACAACGGTGATGGAACGTTTACTGATTTGTCAAAACACTCTAAGTTGGATGATCAACTTGGTGGCCTTAACATCATTGGTGCTGACTATGACAATGATGGAGATGTCGATATTCTTGTGCTCCGAGGCGCCTGGATGTTTGATGAAGGCCGTATTCGAAACTCACTACTCCGCAACGATGGGTACGGAATCTTTTCAGATGTCACTCATGACGCCGGCATTGCTATGCCAGCGAGTCCGACGCAGTCAGCTGTCTTTGGTGATTTCAACAACGATGGACATCTGGATCTTTATATTGCCAATGAATCCCGCGCCGATCACACGTACTTCCCACCTCAAGAGGCAGCTGGGGGCTCGTATCCTTCACAGATGTTTCAGAACCGTGGCGATGGGACATTTCGTGAGGTCTCTATTATGGCTGGCGGGACCAACGATCGTTATGCCAAGGGGGTCACTGCTGGTGACTTTGACAATGATGGTGATCTTGATCTTTACGTCTCGAACTTGGGCCGTAATCGTCTCTATCGCAACAATGGAAATATGACTTTCACTGATATTGCTCAAGAGCTTGGTGTGGACGGCCCAATTGGGCGTAGTTTTGTTCCCTGGTTCTTTGACTATGACAATGACGGTTGGCTTGACTTGTTTGTCACCGCTTATGACGCCAAGCTCGAAGATCTTGCGGCGGATTACCTAGGTCAACCACACAGCGGCACCTCGCCAGCACTTTATCGAAACAACGCTGACGGCACTTTTTCTAATCGGACTGTGCAGGCTGGTATCGATCGGCCTTTATTGCCAATGGGTGCCAACTTTGGAGATCTTGATAACGATGGTTATCTCGACATGTATTTGACGACCGGCAATCCAAGCTATGAGAGCATTATGCCCAACGTGATGTTGCGCAATGATGGGGGTGGCAGTTTTCAAGATGTCACTCGGGCTGGCGGCTTTGGTCATCTACAAAAAGGGCACGGTGTTGCTTTTGCTGACATTGATAATGATGGTGATCAAGATGTTTATCATCAGGTGGGAGGCTTCTATCCAGGGGATGCATTCCACAACGCACTGTTCCTGAATCCAGGTAATGAGCAGTCATACTTAACAATTAATTTGATTGGAACGGAAAGTAATAGAAGTGGTTACGGTGCTCGTATCAAAGTTGAGGTGCAAACCCCTACCGGTGTTCGTACTTTGCACCGAGCGGTTGGCTCAGTAAGCAGTTTTGGTGGTTCGCCGCGCCGACAGGAGATTGGTTTAGGAGATGCGTCAGCGGTGAATCGCTTGACCGTCACCTGGCCTGCTTCAGGACAAATCCAAGAGTTCAACAACGTGCCGCTCAATGCAGTGATCGAAATTAGCGAGGGCGACAGTGTGGTGAAGCGTATTGAACCACAGGTTGTCGAGTTCTAGCTGGATGATCTATTCGATCAAAAATCCAAGATTGGCTGTGGCTAGAAGATTCTCAATGGCAACCAGGTGCTCGTTTCTACTTGTTCCTAGGTGAAGCACCAGAATCCGGTTCAGTAAGACCGATGGTGGGGTGATCGCTGTATAATGGCCGCGAACTTGGTAGGCACAAACAATCATCACACAAAAATCACTCCAAATGATTGATCGTCCAATCATCTTGCTGGGTACCCAGCGCTCGAGCACGACATACATGGGTCGAGTCTTTTCTGAGCATCCATCACTGGCGTATTGGTCAGAGCCACGTCACGTGTGGACCTGGGGCAATAGTTATCGTAAAGATGATGTTCTGACGGCCAGCGATGTGACGCCTCGAATTAAGCGTCACATACATAAGCAATTTAGTCGCTTTGTCAACGATCGGGGACGAACTCGTCTAATTGAGAAGACACCGAGCAACTGTCTACGTATTAGTTTCATTCATGAAATCTTTCCGGATGCGATTTTTATACAGATCATCCGTGATGGTCGTAGTGTCATTCAATCAACCAAGAAGATTATGAGTGGCGGTGTTCCAAGTCGCCGAATAGTTCAGCGTGCATTGGAAACACCGGTCTGGGCGTGGCCAGCGTATATGTTGCCTGCCATGGCGGCGCTCAAACGCAAAATTACCAAGCAACCTTTGAAATTTTGGGGGCCAAGACCGAGCGGCTGGCGTCAGTGGTTGGAAGATGATGCACCTCATGTCGTGCTGGCTCGACAGTGGGCGGGCACAATCACACGTGCAATTGAGGATGGGCAGGCGCTGCCATCGAATCAGTACTTTAAGTATCGTTATGAAGAATTCGTCAATGGTCCTCGCCAGATCATGGAACGTATTTTCGAGGTGGCGCAATTAGAAGCGGACCCAGAAATGGTTAATCAGGTTGTTTCAAGCGTTGATCCGAGTCGCGCCCAGAAGTGGCGGGAGGCAATAGATCAACAAACGCTTGACGACATCAGACCAGTTATGGAGCCGGTGCTTGAGCAGCTCGGATACGATTGGTAATACGAGCTGTCAGCCTATTCAAATTGGGCGCTATCGCACGCCTCTTAGCAATGATTTCTACCATCACATCGGTGGCGGTGTTTGGACGCTCCACAGACCTCGCTAGCCCAGCATGCGTTTTGCAACGGCATCCCAGTTAACAACGTTCCACCAGCTACTGATGTAATCCGGTCGACGATTTTGATAGTTGAGGTAGTAAGCGTGCTCCCAGACATCCAGTCCCAGCAGTGGTCGGCCGGGGCAGTCAACAAAGCCCTTCATAAGCGGATTGTCTTGGTTGGGGGTCGAGCAGACGCATAAGCTGCCATCATCATTAACACAGAGCCAAGCCCAACCCGAACCAAAGCGGGTGGCGGCTTCATTGGCAAACTTTTCCTTGAAACCATCAAAGGAACCAAAAGCAGCATTGATGCCATCGGCCAAAGCACCATTTGGCTCACCGCCGCCATCACTTCCACCGGCCATGATGGTCCAGAAAAGTGAGTGGTTGTAATGGCCACCGCCGTTGTTACGAACAGCGCCTCGGATGGCCTCAGGAACCTGATGCAGATCGCTGCAAATTGCCTCAACCGTCTCACTGGCCAGGTCTTCATGTCCCTCAAGGGCTGCATTCAGCTTGGCGACATATCCGGCATGGTGCTTATCGTGGTGGATTTCCATAGTGCGGGCATCGATATGCGGTTCCAGGGCGTTGGCTGGATACGGTAGGTCAGGCAGAGAAAATGCCATAGTGGGTGCTCCTTGAAGATTGACGAAGGCCTCGTTGAGAAGGTCCTGAGGCAAGTGAACTGGGGATGCTATCAGAGATGATCGAATGAGTCCTCCAACAGTCTCAGGGCGGACTTGTCCGATGAAGTGGTAGCATCTGCTGCGAGCATCAGGCATGTCTTTGTGAAGGACGGCTGATATCGCCATCAGGACCAGTCAGTTGGTAAATGAGGAGATGTTTTGATGTCAGACCCTACACCAAGAGCAACCGTGGATTCTATTGCCTGGGGAGAAGTCTTCCATTTTCACAAGATGGTCACTGCTGCAGTTTCAGCAATGCAGCCACAGAGATTGATTATTGGGCTACTACTCGTAGCCGCCATCATGTTTTGTGGAAGCATCTGGGATCTGATTTGGGTTGATAGTGTTTCTCCAGCAGGACTCAACGCAGGTGCGGCCACACAAGCTGATCGAGAAGCCTATCAAAGTGCGTTCGAACGCTTTGAGCAGATGCAGGATCTCGATGATGTTCAGTTGACAGAATCACTCATCAGGCTTGAGCAGATGCGTCCCAAGGGTTCTTTCGAAGCATCTCAAATGTACATTGTTGAACAGTTTCAAGGCTTGATCCAAGCCACACGAAGTTTGAACTTCATTGGCATGGGAGCAACGCTCGTTGACATCATCTACGGTTTGCCTGCGAAACTCTGGATGGCAGGGCAGTATTGGTTTACAGTTTTGTTTGGCATTATCTTCTTCATCTTGATCGCACTTGGAGGTGGAGCCTTAAGTCGTACCGCAGCATGTCAGATGGCTGGCGTTACGACGCCATCAGTTCTACGATCGTTTGCTTTCTCAACAGCGTTCTTGGGGCGGCTCTTCTCAGCACTCATTGCACCCCTGGCACTGGCACTCATCTTTTGCTTCATCATCAGTCTTATTGGAATTCTCTTTATCGCGCCTGTGCTGAACCTGATCGGTGGGGTGGTCTTTGGTATTTCATTAGTACTCGGTTTTTTGGCAACTTGGTGTCTCCTGGGGTACATCTTCGGATTCCCGCTGTTAATACCCGCAGTGACGTGTGAAGCAGCCGACGGTTTTGATGCCATGCAACGGGCATATTCCTATATCGCCAGCCGCCCAGTGCACATGCTCTGTTACTACGCGGTGGGATTGGTTGGGCTTTTGGTTGGATTTATTGCCGTTGGCCTGATCGCCACATTTATGGTCAATATCACGGTCTCATGGTCGGCTCTGGGCGGTAGCTTTTATGGAGTTGCTGATACACCGTCAGCCTTTTCTATCTTTGCTGATCCCTGGTCTCTTTATGAGTTAGGCAGTAATCAGCAGCCATTTCTTGAAGGCAATTTCCTAAGTGAGTGGACGGCATCAGAACTTTCGTTCTGGGTCGTACTCGTTTTGTGGCTTGTATCAGCCTGGGTTTTCTCGTTCTTTTTCTCAGCATCGACCACCATGTATCTATTGATGCGTCGTGCGAGTGATGGCCAAGACTTCTCGGCGATATGGCAGCCAGGCATGGTGCCGGGTACGTACGCAACATTGCAGGGCGATCAGATACCA
>CALCOW010000373.1 GCA_937899935.1 uncultured Phycisphaerae bacterium | reverse complement strand
TCTTGCCATTAATCTCTTTAAGCCTATTGGCTGTCTCCCTTGGCTTTGTTCTGGGCCCTCTACTTGGTGCAGCGTGCCTTAGCCTTGAAAGCAAGAATTCATGGGAAGAGGACCTACCTTTTCTCTTACTTGGGGCTGCAGCAATCGGCTTGTCTGTGTTGATATGGGCTTACTTTAAAGAAACAAAGACCACCCTTTCCAGATGCTCCTTCGCAATACTGCGCAAGGGACTTGGATTCAGACAATATAAAGAGATTTTCGGTGCTGCCCATCTGCGGTGGCTGATGCTCTTGTTTTTCCTAATGCAACTTTCTTGGGCTACTTATTTCCTTTTTTTACCAGCGTTTGCGAATCAAGCATTAGGCTTCAATCATGTTCAGATCAGCATACTGTCCTCAGCCATAGGTGTTGGCCTTTGTCTGGCCAACGGGGTGGTCCAGCCATTACTCATCCGGATCCTTCCTTACAAATGGATCTTCTTTGGGGGAACACTCGGTACAGCTGTTCTGTTCGCGATGATTTTCTTTGTTTCAGGGACTCTCGGCCAGTATACGTTGGCCGCCGGAGCTGGCCTCATGTCTTCGATCGCCTATGCGTCAGTTATCACATTACTTTCAACCCGAGAGTCCAAAGACCGTCAAGGTTGGTTGCTCGGCATGGCCATCGCAGCCAATTCTGCTGGCTGGGGTCTGGCAGGTATTCTTGGAGGTTGGCTAGATGGTTTTGCGCCATCACTTCCAATAATTGTGGCAATAGGGATAATGCTAGTCTGTGGTATACTTGGAGTCGGGGTGAGAAGCACATGCAAAATCGAAGGAAAACCGCTCTAGAGTGTGATATACCCAGCACTAGTCCCATGATGGATCTTGAGCGTTGTTTCATCATCACAGGTGCTGATAAGGAATACTTTTACCTTGCGCAAGGACTCATCTTGTCCTTGCTGGACGTCGCTCCGCAACCGATACGGATAGGTTTTCTCGATCTTGGATGCACCGCCGAACAGTTAAGTTGGCTACGTGACATGAACGTCGAGGTCGCAAGTATCAATCACAGCTCAGAGTCCAAATTTCCCAAAACATTTCGAGCGATAGCTGATCGCCCGAACATACATGAGTATTTCCCAGGATACGACATTTATCTTTGGATTGATGCAGATGCCTGGGTTCAACGGTGGGAAACCATTTTGTTGTATCTAAATGCTGCATCTGAGTTCGGTTTTGCGGTCACCCCTGAAATACATCGCAGCTACTCAGGACTGTTAGATAAAAGCACCAAGTTAGAAAATTTCATGAACGACTGCTACTTCACGGCATTCGATCAGCAGACAGCAGATTTATATAAATCATGGGCAGTCATCAATACCGGTGTATGTGCATTTCGTCCGGAGTCCGTGCTGCGCGAGGGTTGGCAAGAGGAACTAGCGAGTTCTCTGATGCGGACGCAACATTTCATGGTGGAACTCGCAAGCTTTAACAAGGTTCTCTACAGCGAATTCGATCGTTATTTTCCGAGCCAAGTCGCCTTTCTTCCTGCGATCTGCAATTGGATGTGCCACCAGAGCACGCCACTCTTTGATGAAGAAACAGGGTTGCTATGCGAGCCTAGTCCGCCTTACGAACCGATCGGCATTGTGCATCTTACCACGGACCTTCTGAAACGATGTGGAGCAGTGCCTGTTCGTACGAGATCGGGAGATTTCATCCAGTCGAGTCTTTTATATATGAAGGGAAGTTACAGTACACAAGAGACGGTTCCTCCGGCCTGGCACGATTCAGGTTGGGCGCTTTAAGACAGAGTCAGAAACTGCACGAAAGTATTCAATAACTTGCCGGCACGAGTGCATGCAACTTCAAGGCGATGAAGTGTTTCCGCATCTCTAGAGATCTATCCAATTGTTTAAGCCATGACAAGAGAATCGTCAGATGATACGAAATGAGCTCCGCGTTGCATTCTGTGCATTCGATTTTCCGAATTATTACAATGGGCCTAATTCTTGGTTGAAGCGCCTATTGCCGAATCTGCGAAAGAGAGGGATCGAGCCAGAAATCTGGTTTTTCAGTACCCCAGGTGCAGGTCCATTAATTAACGCAATGCGGGATTTGGGTATTGGATGCCATGTGTTCCCGTGGAGTAGCACTAGTAGTGAGAAGATTGAGTGGCTTATCCAACAGGGGACACGTTTTAAACCTGATGTTTTTATTCCGAACCTGTGCGTCGCCGGAATGCTGGCGGCTCCTGCTTTCCGTAATGCGGGGATTCCAACGGTAGCGATTCTACATACGGACGATCCCTTCTACGACGAGGTGATCAATGACTTTGTGACAGGAAGGGAATGCGATCAGATATCAGGACTGGTCTGTGTTTCGCAATGGCAAATGGAGCATGTCAAATCACCAGATTGCGTATCTAAAGTTTGCATCGCATACGGGGTTGAACTTCCAGACAGTGTGAGCGAGCCGCCTGGGGATAGCCTGCGTCTGATATATACGGGGCGTTTTGCTCAGGTACAAAAGCGGGTACGGGATGTAGCCAAAGCCTTTGCCCGTGCAACGAGTGAGATCGATGGAGTCTCTGCGACGATGTTAGGTGAAGGTGAGGAGTTGCCGCATGTTCGGAAGTTGCTCGAAAAATACCCCCAAGCCGATGTGTCACTTCCTGGTGCTGTCGATAGCAATGTGGTATACCAGCAATTGCTTCGCCATCATGTAATCGTGTTACTCTCGGATTATGAGGGATTGCCCATTTCTCTACTGGAAGGAATGGCATGCGGTCTGGTTCCCCTTTGTTATCAATTCCGCAGTGGCCTCGACGAACTGGTGATCCCAGGCGAAACGGGCCTTATATTCAACGATCGTGAGGAAGGCTTTCTCACTGCGGTCCGTCAGCTCAAGTCCGACCCATCGATATGGCGCCGTCTTTCGCAAGGCGCTCGAGAGCGAGTTTCCGATCACTATCGCTCGGATCGGATAGCGCAGGACTGGAAGGATTTTTTTGTCAGGCTGTTGAAGGTTGCAGGGCCTCGACGTGAGCTGCGGCTTGAAGTGCATGATCTGCCTCCTCTCAATTCCATTCTGGCTTGTGAGGATTTTCGAACTTCCGAACAAATCCGAGATCCGCGATTTTCATCATCAAATTTTAAACTGGCAGCGAATATATGGAACCATTCATGAAACCACAGAACGTAGTACTGGTGGGAGCGGGTGCAATCTCTGATGCCTGGCTTCCTGCAATCCAAAGCGAAGGACTCACACTAAGTGCTGTTGTGGATCTCGATAGGGATCGGGCTGTTCAGCAATTGGAAGCCCACCAAATGAGCGCTCCGATTGAGCAGGATCTCTCAGAGACCATTGCTAAGTATCGCCCGGATCTTGTTGTTGATATCACGCCACCCGAAGCGCGGGTCCAGGTCTCTGGCCTAGCGCTTCGAGCCGGGGTGCCAGTCCTTTGCGAAAAACCACTTGCTGCCAATATCACAGATGCACGAGAGCTAGCCAGTATTGCCAAAGAGGCCGGTGTACTCTTCGCTGTGAGTCAGTCCCGTCGTTGGGAGAACGGTCCCGCAACACTTCGATCGGTTGTTCAACAAGGTGAACTTGGAGCAGTGACATCTATACACTGCGATTTCTTTATTGCTGCACATTTTGGCGATTTTGCGAAAGAAGCAACAGACGATCCTGAGCAAACCTATGCCACGAAAACGTGTATGGATCTGAACGCATCCATGCATCCTTTGCTTGGTGACCTGGCCATCCATCATTTCGACATGGCTCGTTTTATCACCGGTCATGATGCCTTTTCAGTATACGCAGTGGAGTATAATCCTATAGGTTCATGGTTCAAGGGAGGCGGATCAGCAGTGGTGATCGTAGAGTTTCCTGGAAATATAATATTCTCCTACCGAGCCAGTTGGATGAGTGAGGGATTTCCCACGAGTTGGAATGGCGCTTGGCGGGTGACTACCGAGCGTGGCACTGTTCGCATGATCGATACGGATGAGGTCGAAGCTGAAATAGTAGCTGAAGATCGCGGATTTCGTCGCCCGCTAAGGAGACACCCCGTCTCCACGGTTAGCTTGGAACCAGCAGGAATACAGGGCGCATTGCACGACATGGTGACAGCGATCGCCGAAGGTCGGAACCCAGATTCCCCCGCGTCTGAAAATATCCAGTCGATTGCAATAGTGTTTGCCGCGATCGAATCGGCGAAACGCGGAAGCAAGGTTGAAATGAAAGAATTCCTATCATGATCCGTAAGACACGACAGTTGGTTTGCCCCGAAGCCGGAGTTTTGGAATGGCGCAAAATTCAAGTACCCGAACCCGGCCCAAATGAGGTGCTGATACGTGCGACCTTCGCAGCACCCAAACACGGAACCGAGCTTGGTTTCTACAAAGGGACGGTGCCGCAGCGAGGAACACTCGATGAACAATTGGGACTTTGGCGGCCGGGACCATCCAGTTGGGGTTATCCAGCACCACTTGGCAATATGCTGGTGGGGGTCGTAGAGCAGGCGGGCTCGCATGTAGACCGTGAAGTGATAGGAAGCCGTGTCGCTGTGTACTCACCTGCGCAGGAATGGGCTTTGTCTGATATCGCTGATTGCTGGCGGCTACCTGAGCAGCTCTCGGCTAAGTCTGCAGTGTGCTTGGACCCTGCTAACTTTGCCTTTGCAGCAGTACGTGACGGAAATGTTCGAATAGGTGATTCTGTTGCGGTGTTTGGTTTGGGCGCTATCGGTTTAATGGCCGTGGCTATTGCCCGACTTGCGGGTGCGAATCCCGTTTATGCTATCGATACGCTGGAAGAGCGCCGTATGGCGGCCCTTAAGCTTGGATCCGACGCGGTGTTCGATTTAGCGGTGGACGATGTAGCTTTTGATATTAAGCAGACTTTACCACAAGCGGGAGCCGATGTTGCCATCGAGTTTCGCGGCTCCGTACCAAGCCTTCAACAGGCTTTGCGCAGTGTTGCATTTGGGGGCAATGTGGTTATGGGTGCAATGCCGGGACCTTTTCCCGAAGGACTCGACCTTGGCGGAGAAGCCCACGTAAACCGCCCTAATCTTGTGTTCTCTCGCTCTTGTAGCGATCCGAATCGCGATCACCCGAGATGGGACGAGCAGAGGATTGTATCTGACTGCAAAAGGCTCTTTGAGGATGGATCATTAAATGGGGATCCGTTGGTTGATCGGACTGTGGCGTTCATTGATTTCCTCGAAGGCTATCAGGACATCGTGGCGCACCCCGCGCAACAAATAAAACTGGGCGTGACATTCGATTCCTGAGGCAGCAGCGCTTCTGGCGAGTTCTCATCTATTGGGCGGTGACCATGTGCAGGCGATTGCGTGGATGAGTCGAGCGATCCGCTCTGCTGGTGAGGATCACGAAGACATGGAAACCTATGAGACCATTCTTATCGGGGCTCAGGATGCCATGGATTTGATTGCTCCAGTCAACATTCAAGAAGAGGCTGCATCACAGCCCGTAACGGTCGAGTCGGGGCCATAAAAAGCGCACAGACGGCATGGGGCCAATCTGTG
>CALCOW010000372.1 GCA_937899935.1 uncultured Phycisphaerae bacterium | reverse complement strand
CTTGCGAGGCACCTGGCTCACCATCAAACGTCTCTGTCGATGCCACCCTCTCGGCGGTTTTGGGTATGACCCGGTTCCATCCAGCAGGCACAAGACCTGTCAAATCTCTAGTAGTGACAAAGGACCACCCTGCTCATGACTCGGCCTTTACCTCCAGCTATATTCGCAATCGGAAAGAACTATGCCGACCATGCTGCAGAAATGGGTAGCGCTCCGCCAGAGAAGCCAACTGTTTTCATGAAGAACCCCGCTTGCGTTATTTCCAATGGACAAGACATTGTCATCCCCCCTATTTGCTTAGAGCCACACCCTCAAGTCGACTACGAAGGGGAGCTCGCCGTTATTCTCGGGCAGGACACACGAGACGTCGCAGAAGCGGATGCCCTGACTTGCATCAGTAGCTACGCTGTTGCCAACGACGTCACAGCGCGCTGGTGGCAAAAGCAAGGTAGCGGAGGCCAATGGATCCGCGGCAAGAGCTTTGATACTTTTTGTCCCCTCAGCGACCCCGTCGATGCGGCACATGTTTCGGACCCACAGAACCTCACCATCAAGACGCAGGTCAATGGTTGTTGTGTCCAAGAAGATTCGACGAGCAATATGATCTTCTCAGTGGCCACACTCATTTCACAACTATCAACTGGCCTAACCCTGCTAAAGGGCACCATCCTGTTAACTGGAACGCCCGCTGGCGTCGGCCATGCCAAATCTCCACCCACGTACCTTCAAGACGGGGATGTGGTCGAAATTGAGATTGATCAAATCGGTACGCTGCGTAACCAAGTTCGCCTCGATTAATCAAGCACGCCTGCTTGATTCACTGACGCTTGATCTGCTGGATCTCATTTTCCTGCTGCTGCCTCTGTTTGGCTTCGGCAGCCATTCTGGCTCGCTCCACTTCAAGATTTGGAGGTGCTGCAAAGACTTCAGTAAATGGGTACCGAGGCGAGCCATCATCTTTCATCAGTTTTTCAAGCGGATATTTTTTCCACTGCTCATACAGCGTCGGCATGATCCGATCGTATCCCCGGGCACGTACTTCTGGCTGAAACTTGTCCATCGAAGACCAAATTGTCATGCGCTCTTGAATCGAAACGGTGGGGTCCGTCATCACCTGGATAAAGGCAATCAAAAGCGCGTCTTCTAAGGGACCAAGAAGATCAGTAATACGCCCACCAAACTTCGTTTCGAAGTCAAACCACTCGTTGGTATGGAAAAATTCTCTTACTTGATCAGCAAAGCCGACAGATTCTTCAAACACTTCTGGCCGATCTCGACCGACCCCGACACGAATACCGTATCGCAATGACTGAATCACCTCACCCGGCGCCACATGAGGTTCGGATTCATAGGCTTCTTGCGTCTCTTTCCAAACATACACATCGAGGGGCTGATCGTAGAAGTTATTGGCGTTCATAGCCCCCTCACCGAACAGCGTATTGAGTCGCTGCAGGCACTTGGCAGCCTTTTCATGCTCCCCAGCCCGGTAGTACATGCGCACCGCATCATCCATAAAGTTCATCAAGAAGTTAATGAAGGTCTCGCCCCCACCCCCTCTTGCATCGAAGTGTTTCTTGTAGAGCTCTTCAAAGACTGTATCAATCGCGTCGACCCATCTCGGATCTGGGGCGCGTGTCGGTAGCTCAGTCGAGTAACGATCCACCGTCATCAATCCACTTCGTGCCAGACCAGACATTGCTTGCGTGAGAATCCGATCATTGTTCATGATCTTGTAAATATCATCGTCAATAAGACGTTTCTCATTTTTGTATTCGTACCGAACGACACCATTTTCATCTACTACTTCTGTACGCTCACCCGCACCCTCACGAGCCCAGTAATAAGCATGCGATTGCGGATGACGCCAATCAAATGGACCAACTTCACGAATCATTTCTGCCATGACTTCAGGCTTCATGTTGTATCGATCAATCAGCTGACGTTTTCGAATATGGGCCAGCAATGGCCCCCACCCAGCCTCGAGTTCTGGATCTTCTCGCAGTTCGTTATAGACACGCAACTCGATAGGCGCCCTCGCAAAGTTTTTCGCGAGGCCAGCTTTTTCTGCCAAGAAAGATCCGCCTGCCGTCGCCTCCCAGCGACTATTTAATGCGGTTAGCTCGGTATACATATCAAGTTTTGCCCCGCCCGCAATGTTCAACCCCTCTTTCAGACCCTCAACAATCTTGTCCGCTTCGGGTGTCTGAGCAATGAGTTCACCATAGCGATCAGGCGCGTCGGCAATTTCTTGCATCCATGCGGCACGATCGTCTTGTTCTCGTGGAGGTTCGCCAAGCAGCTCATCCCACTCATTGGCGAATCGCTGCTTGTAGTAGTTGTGCGCATCATCGGTGCTACCATCAATCTTGTGGGCAAACCACCATGCGAGCTCACGATGGAGATTGAGATCATCAGGATTGGCACGAATGCCGCCATTTCGCACGAGATCAATGCCCGCGTTGACCCATTCCCATCGTTCTTCAAGCGTATGAGTTGCAACAGATATGTTGTACGCCATGTTATGACCATGAAACGCCCACACCGGCGCAAAACGAGGCTGCAGCTTGGTGATGAGATCGGCATCAGCCATGACTTCATAGAACTGACCCGCCTCCTTCATGAGGTTCACCCGAACCCACAGAACGTCAACGATCAGACCACGTAGGGCTCCCATCGCTGTGCCAATCGCTACAAATGGTGGCGCGCCCTCGACTGAAACATCTGTGTATCTCAGAGACCGTTCTTCTGATTGCCTCAGAATACCGGGCAACATGAGTCCGCCGATTGCCAAACAGACAATTGTCAAACAGATGCTCAGAAGTTGGATAATGCGATCTCGAGTCATCTCGCGGGACCTTTAATCAGGAAGAACCACTATAGATAGCTAGCTGCCGTTGCCTCAAAACAAAATAGCCAAGAAGCAAGCTAATACCAGACCAAATCACGCCAATGCGAATGAGTGCCCCGAGAATTGAAGTCCAACTAATGTATCTTCCCTCAACCAGATCATCACGAGCTTGGTACTCGCCATACCAACTCAGCACAAACACAATCAAGTTGGAGATGCCTTGAATCGTCCGATCAAAGGCCCAGCTAACCATACCTCCAAGACTCGATGTATCGAGTGGCACATAGGCTGAGGGGGCATAGATCCAAAGTGATCCTGCCAGGTATGGCGTCATGACGGCTCCCAGAAAAATCGTAAACGACATCAGGCAGGCCACCGGAAAATTCAAGAAGGTGGCACAAGCCACACCCAACGCTGCCAAGAAACAAAGCTTAATCCATGTTTGTAGTACTGCTCTGACGAAGTTTGGTTCAAAATTCCCGACTTTATAGAGCAATTCCAGGCCTCTTGGCTCAAAATTGATGGCTCCATTCCCAAAATCATTGGGACCAGGCTCATGAATATTCATCAACTCTACAAATAGTTTTCCATCATCATTCACGTAGGCACTGGGCACTTGAAGCACATGTGTCTGACCTGGAACATAGGTCACTGGCCGTATTGTTCGATCATCACCATTGAAACGAAATGCCGCCCGGTAGGTCGTATGTGGATCAACCGCGTCAATGAGAAAACGGAATTGCAAGGTCACGGCGGGCGAGAGAGCCTTCGCGTTACCAAGTCCAG
>CALCOW010000371.1 GCA_937899935.1 uncultured Phycisphaerae bacterium | reverse complement strand
GGCGGCTGGAGTGGCTGAAGATTTGGCGCTGTGAATCTGCTTGTAGCGTTGAATCTTGGTTTTATCGGGAGCCAGCATGATCATGATGCGGCGGCCGGCCATTCTTGGAGAGGACTCGACCTTAGAAATGTCTTCGAGGCTCTCCATGACGTACTTCATTCGTTCGTGACCACGGTCCCGATGCATGACCTCACGTCCCTTAAAGTTCTGGACAATTTGCACCTTATGGCCATCAAGGAGGAATCGGCGTGCTTGATTGAGACGGATCTCTAAATCATGGGGATCGATCTTCATTGATCGACCGAGGCGAACCTCTTTGAGCTCAAGCGCTTTTGACCGAGCTCGGTTGGCCTTTTCCTTTTTGGACTGTTCGTATCGATACTTACCAAAGTCCAGAATACGGCAGACCGGTGGATCTGACTCCCCTGAGACTTGGACAAGGTCGAGCCCTGCCTGTTCGGCAAGCTGGAGTGCTTCTGCAATTGGAACAACGCCAACCATTTTGTTGTTTTCATCTATGAGGCGTACGTTTGCAGCGCGAATCCGATCATTGATAGTCGGGGCGCTTCGGAAGTTTTCATTGGGTCGGAAATAGCGTCGGCGAGCGATAGTCAGGGTCCTTCTTAAGTAAGTGTGTTCGTGGTTCGTAGCGGTGACGCCGTACGCGGCGTGCAACAGCGCTGGTTGAAACACGGATGAGTTGTTTGAGAAAGCTGGAGCGCAGAACAGGTGTTCATAGGAGCGGGGCACGAGAGACAATCAGCCAAAACAGGCCTCATACTTTGAATGGGCTCATGATCGTCTCTGTCATTGCCTCGATAGACATCGATGCGTGATCCTGTACTGAACAAGCAAATGCAGATCTTCGCGCGGTGCGTTGATACTGTGGTTTTTCCGGAAAAGTCGTGTCCTTTGGCCCGGCCACCAGCAATAGATTAGCTTTTCGTTGGCAGCCCTTCAATCATGATTTAGGCAGATCTGGTAACTGGGGCAGGTTTCCTTGCTCCTAGAGGTGTTATGAGGTCTGGTTAAAGCAAGCTGAAATCACATCGCTGCGGCCTCGTGTTTCGATTTCTTCCTTTAAGCTGGCCAGAAAGGTCTCTCGAGGAATGCTTCCCAGATCGCCTTGTTGCCCTCTGGCTCGAACGCTGACCGTGCCTGCAGCGGCATCACGCGGCCCTACGATGAGTAGATAGGGAATCCTCTTATCGATGCCCATACGGATCTTTGCTTGAATGCGCTCCGCACTCTGGTCCAGAGTGGCACGGACACCATGGGCCAGAAGTTCGTCATAGACAGACTGGGCATAGGCAGCCGATTTGTCAGAGATTGGTAAGACACCTACCTGCTCCGGGGATAACCAGGTTGGGAACGAGCCTGCAAAGTGCTCAATTAAGACGCCAATGAACCGTTCCCAGGAGCCGAAAGGGGCTCGGTGAATCATAACCGGCCGATGTTTGGCATTATCCGCGCCGATGTAAGTCAGGTCGAACCGCTCTGGCAAGTTGTAGTCGACCTGAATAGTTCCAAGCTGCCACTGGCGGCCGATCACATCGCGCACCACAAAGTCGATCTTAGGTCCATAGAAAGCAGCCTCGCCAGGCTCTTCAGAAAATGGCACGCCTAAAGAGGCGGCTGCTTGGCGACATGCTTCCTCTGCCTTTTCCCAATTCGCTGGATCACCAACATATTTGTCACTGTCAGGATCACGAAGACCGACTCTGACTCGGTAATCAGTCATGTCAAGCGTAGAGAAGATGATCTTGACGATCTCAAGGCACCCAGCGACTTCTTCGGCCACCTGCTCCTCTGTACAAAAGAGGTGTGCGTCATCTTGGGTAAAGCCGCGGACCCGTGTCATGCCCCCAAGTTCTCCAGATTGTTCCCAGCGGTAGACGGTGCCAAACTCGTTGAGCCGTAGGGGAAGGTCTCGATAGCTCCTTGGTTCTCCAGCGAAGATGCGAATATGGTGCGGGCAGTTCATCGGCTTCAATAAGTAGCCGTCAATATCACCATCGCGCATACGATTGGCGAGTTCGGCGCACGAACACCCGTCATCGGCCAGTCGCTGGAGTTGATCTTGATCGATGAGCGGAGGGTATTGGCTGTCCTGATAGTAGGGGAAGTGACCAGAGGTACGGTAGAGATCAAGTTTGCCGATATGAGGGGTAAAGACCTCTTGGTAGCCTTGCCGCCGTAGTTCTTCGCCAATAAACCGTTGTAACTCATTCCGCAGAACAGCACCTTTTGGCGTCCAAAGCACAAGTCCTTGGCCAACCATCTCGTCAATCTGAAAGAGTCCGAGTTGTTTGCCCAGCACGCGATGGTCACGCCGCTTCGCTTCCTCAAGCATCTCTAGATGATGATCGAGTTGCTTTTGGGTGAGGAAGGCCGTGCCATACACCCGGGTGAGCTGATCGGAGCTGGCATCTCCTTTCCAATAGCTGGACGCCAGTGACATGATTTTGAACGCGCCGATGGCACCAGTGGTGGGTACGTGTGGTCCTCGACAGAGATCCTCCCAGTTAAGATCCGGTTGTCCAGTGACGTACCAGGTGAGTTCTTCTGATCCGCCTTCCACAGCACGCTGGGCATTGTCCAGCTTGTATTTGTTCTGTTCCGTCTCAAGCTTCTGCATGCCAGCATCAACTGGCAAAGCGACGCGCGTAAAAGGGCGATCTTCGGCCACGATCTTCGCCATCTCTTTTTCTATTTTTTCAAAGTCGTCGCTACTCATCGTTTGATCTGCTGGCATGGCGATGTCGTAGTAGAAGCCGTTGTCTAGGGGTGGGCCGTAGACCAGTTTGACACCTGGATAGAGCTTCTCAATCGCTTCTGCCATGACATGAGCGCAGCTATGCCGCAAGAGGTACAGGAGATCCTCACTTGGTTCATTCTTGCCGCGTGGCAGGGTAATGAGTTCAATGTTGACGTCATCTTCGATGGGGGTATTGACGTCAGACAACTCGCCATTGATTCGTGCCCC
>CALCOW010000370.1 GCA_937899935.1 uncultured Phycisphaerae bacterium | reverse complement strand
CCGACAACGGGATTTCCTGGCCCACTGGCTGCTTGATCAACCTCGCCAAAAAGCCCCGGCGCGCGATGAATCTGACCGAGAGCAGGATCCCCAAGCGGGTGACTCCTAACCAATCCACTTCCCCGCCTATCATGCAACTATGAGCACACCAGACCTACAGACCGAAACGCTTGGCACCTTTGGCCCTTTCGGCGGCCGGTTTGTACCTGAAACCTTGATTGCAGCCCTCGACGAGCTGACGACTTCCTACAGCGAAGCCCAAGCCGATCCGCGCTTCAAAGAAACGCTCAACAAACTTCTTACCGACTATGTTGGACGACCAACACCACTCACTGATGCACCTCGACTAACAGCAGCTGCTGGCGGTGCCCGCATTCTGCTCAAACGGGAAGACCTAGCGCATACTGGTGCGCACAAGATCAACAATACGATCGGACAAGCTTTACTCGCCAAAAGAATGGGCAAAAGGCGAATTATTGCAGAGACCGGCGCCGGGCAACACGGTGTGGCCACGGCCACTGCTTGCGCTCACTTTGATTTAGAGTGTGAGATCTTCATGGGCGCTGAAGATGTCCGAAGGCAATCACTCAATGTCTTCCGCATGGAACTACTGGGCGCCAGCGTGCGCATCGTTGAAGATGGCACGCGCACGCTTAAGGATGCAACAAACGCCGCCTTACGAGACTGGATGGAAACAGTCGATGATACGCACTACATCATTGGTTCAGTTGTTGGCCCACATCCCTTTCCACAAATGGTCCGAGACTTTCAGTCGGTGATCGGAGATGAATGTAAGCAGCAGTGCCACAATCATATTGGGGGGCTTCCAGATTGTGTCGTGGCATGTGTTGGGGGCGGCTCAAATGCGGCTGGTATTTTTGCTCCCTTTGTGGCCGACGACTCCGTGCGTCTGGTTGGCGTTGAGGCCGGTGGACGATCAGACCAGCCTGGCGATCATGCCTCTTCTCTTTGCCATGGCGCCATTGGTGTTCTTCACGGCTGTATGAGCTTTGTTTTACAAGACAAAGATGGGCAAACCTTGCCTGCACACAGTTGCTCGGCTGGGCTGGATTACCCAGGGGTCGGCCCAGAACATGCGTGGTGGAAAGAACAGGGACGAGTCGAATATCTTTCGGTCACTGATGACGAAGCGCTTGATGCATTCGGATTGATTTCTCGCTGCGAGGGCATCATTCCTGCACTTGAAACAGCGCACGCCGTTGCTGCAGCCGTCCAAGAAGCCTCACAGATGCCTCCTGATCAGCATCTCGTCATCAACGTCTCTGGCCGAGGTGACAAAGACGTGCAAGAAGTCGCCCGTTTGCTCAGCGCCCAGCCAAACAGAGGCTAGTGCCTGTCTTGTGGCATGAGATCTACGATGACTGGATAGTGGTCAGCGGCGTATCCGGGTGGATGTGGGTCGTTCCGCCAATCATAAGAGTCAGGCGGCATCAATGTTCCATAGACGTGAGGTGAGCCAAGCACTAGTTCACGATGGGCCGCACTATTTAATAAGACATAGTCAAGTACCCGGTTCGACTCATGCGTCTTGTACAGGGGTGCATCAGGATCGTATTTGATCTGCATCGTTCGATGCGCCAACGAATCAATCATTCCATTTTCGATATACAAGCGATATGACTTGTCCCAAGGCGCCGCATTAAAATCGCCTAATACAATAATATTTGCGGAGGGATCCTGTTCTCGCATTGCGGCCACCAATTGGTTGGTCTTGATCGCTTCTGCTTCTCGATGCCACTTATATGAACCGCCAGATTTATGATGCAAAACGACGAGCAATAATTTGTATCCGTCTGGCCCATCCACAACAACTTTAAGCGGACTACGCGCGTACCCAAGACTTGTTGTTCCGGCAGGCACGTCTGTCCAACCGACACCTGGCCTCGGCAGATTCATCAGATCTGCGTCAGCCCAGATTTCAACATCACTCAGTGGATACCGACTCAACACAGCGCATTCAAAGCCGCGGTAGTAACCTACATCTTCCGAAGCAATGTAGTCATAGCCCATGCCATCAAGATAGGTATCTCTAAACCAAGTCAGGGCTTCGAGCGATTCAATCTCTTGCAAAGCGAGCACATCTGCATCCATGGCTCGAATGGCTTCAGCTAACTTCTCACCCCGTTGCTTGGTCAGGGCATATTGCATGTCATCATGCTCACCACTGAGAGCAGGATCGTCGTTGTGATCTGCCAAATTCAGCATGTTGTAGGTTGCGATACGGATTGCCTGTGGCGCTTTGGGGCGAGGCTTGGATTGACCATATCGATTCACGGGAGAAGACTGATCCGCTGGTGGCACCTGTTTTAAATGGGTTTCAGCGGCGAGGAGTCCTAAAACTACTCCAGAAAGTAGAACAAAAGCCAAATGGCCCCGGTATCGATGGAGACCATTGAATTGCCAACTGAACATGCGTGTTCTCCTAAATTAGCTTGAGAGGCGTAGTGTACGCCGGAGAGCTCACTCAAGGGCACTTAAGGCGGGTTCAACGCCCCTGACGTGTCAGATCAGCCCAGTCCATCCGCCTGATAATAGGAATAAGCCGGCTGCGTTAGCGCCTTTTATTAAGAACTGAACAGAATCTGCCAGTAAGAGATAAGTAACAGGCCGGCTCATCCGATGGCCTCAAGAGACCGAAACAAGGAATGCAGTCGTGAAACGGCAATACACAAAAAAGCTCGCCATGCTCGGAACCATCACGTTGGTGGTGGCGCTCTCCGGCTGCGTCCGCTCAATGGAGTCTATCGTCGCACATCGCCACGAACACCTACTCACTGAGGTCGATCAGATTAATGCAGAGCTTGAAGAGGCTTTTGGATTGGCCCGTACCACAGGCATCTCAATGAGCGCCTCCGTCAACGGACCACGCTCGCAAGAGCCATAGCCC
>CALCOW010000369.1 GCA_937899935.1 uncultured Phycisphaerae bacterium | reverse complement strand
CGCTCATCTGTGTAATAACTATCCGCAATTTCTTCTTCACGCAGTCCGGTGTTAACCCCCCACTCCTCGATCACGACCATTTTCTGCTTAATAGCTCCAACGACACCTTCCCGAGCTCGACCGTAATACTCATTCGATGCTTGCTGAGCTCGACCACCTAAGAAATAGAGCACTGGTGCACTAATAAGAAACAAGGGCAGTACATAGATCGTTGCAGAGACATCTAAGTAAAACAAGATGCCGACGTAGGCTAGAGCATAGAAGACAACCTGCACCGATCCGACCAATCTCTCCGCAGCCCCACCCATCAAACGCGGATCACCCTTAATGGTTCGTCCCAGATAGCGTTTATCAAATGTTGTCTCACCAGGTATCGGGTGCCACTCAGCAACCAGCTGTAACACACGGGAACCAGCACGGTATTGGTATGCACGAGCGATCGCTCTCGATTGCACGGCGCAGAAGTAGATTGCGATTGCACTGAATATCTGCAGCGCCAAAATAATTCCCGCCACGATCCAGAGAGAACTAAGCTCCGCACCAAGATTCCAATTGACACCCGGTATCTGCCAGGCCTCGCCAGCCTCCAACTGTGTCATGTAAACCGAAAGCACAACAAGTGTGCCAGTCACAGCAGTTGCACCAACAAAGCTCAAGATAATGACAAGAATGACTCGTGAGATCTTGCCCACAAATGCATCCTTGGCAAGCCATAGATAGACCGCCACAAAACGACGAATCCGAACCACTGGGCGGTTCAACCAACTTCGTGACGACTTGGATACAGCCCCATTCTTACGAGCCATACTTACCGTTGACATCTTTTTTGCCGCTGTGCCTTTCTGCACCTATTGAAGTTAAAACGCCACATTTAGAGCAAGATCATTTTCTTGTATACCAGCAGAGGTCACTCCAAACTCGACCGATCTGTCTGCGCAATATTAGACATGAATCCGAGCGTTTGAGATATGGTTCATCTCTGATTGATGACTCGTTGAAGCATCTACAAAGTGACGTTGGATCCACTCCACACTTACGAGCGACCAAATGAGCAGGCGATGGTTACGCTGCCCTTCAAAATGCTCGTTCAAGCACGATCGAACAAACTTCTGATCAAACCAGGGACGTTCAAGCGTACGCTGATCAAACAAAATAGATTTTATATATTCCATTGATGGCCCACGATACCAGTTCTCATCTGGCGGCGAAAAGCCCTGTTTGCGCTGATAAAGGAACTCACTGGGAAGAAATTTTTCCATGGCTCTTCGCAGCACGTACTTCCCATCAGATGAGTCCATAAAGCTACCACTTCGGCTGGCTTCTTGAAGTGACGATAAACGTAGTTTGTGTGTCGGACTCAGCTGCCATGCAAGCGCATTTAGAGCATTATCTAAAAACGGAACCCTGGTTTCTAAACTATGCGCCATAGAGATATGGTCATCTGTGATCAAGAGCCCATGTAAAAAGGTCTTAAACTCAAAGTAGAGAGCTCGATGTAGAAGATTCTCTACATTACTTGAGTCTTTGTGCCATTGCGGCGCCTTACCCATTACCTGGTCAAAGCTATTTCGTGCGTCACCCTGACATTGCTTGAGATCGGAAGAGAATAAATTTGACAATTCTCCCTGCGGTAACAAGCGATGCCATGATTCAAAGACCGCGTCATCAAAGGCGTCGTTCGAATCACATGTAAATGCGGCACGATAGCGCCATGGATAACCTGCAAATAACTCATCACCACCAGTACCCGCAAGGCATACCTTTACGAACTTACTAGCTAACTTGGCGACATACCAATTCTGATGACACATTCCAACGCGTGGGTCATCCATATGCCAGGTAATCTTGTCCATGGCTGCAGGCATGTCGCCCGCATGAAGAACGACATCGTAGTGCTCAGTTTGCAATAAGTACGAAAGTCGCTCTGCCAAACGACGTTCATCAAATCCTTGCTCAATACCATCCACATTGGTGAGATCAAAGCCGCCAGTAAAGGTATGTAGCCGATCAATTGAGGTACCTGCTACCGCGACAATAGAGCCAGAATCCATACCTCCTGATAAATAAGAACCCACTGGAACATCGCTAATCAACTGCCGTTGAACAGCCCCACGGAAACCAGCAGACACTTCATCAATGACAGATTCTTGATCAACCTTTTGTTCTACGAATGAACCCACCGCATCAATGTACTGCCGAGGTTCTCCAACAAGCCCCTTCGCTGGGTCAACTCGAAGATGCTCACCGGGCATCAGCAACTGAACATCTTTCCAAATCGTTTGGCGACCATAGACGTTTTGAAAGGTGAGATACTCCACGAGAGATGAAGCATGGAGCGCCGGCTCAACAATACCACTCGCAAAGATAGCCTTGATTTCACTCGCAAAGACGAAAAACCCATCCGCGATGGCGTAGTAGATTGGCTTAACACCAAAACGATCGCGAACAAGATCAAGATGATGCTCTACGGTATCGTAGACAGCAAAGGCAAACATACCATCGAGTTGATCGAGGCATGGTGGACCACAATCTTCCCACAGCTGCAAAATAACTTCTGTATCAGTACCCGTACGGAAGCGATGGTCTCGCGCTTCTAGCTCATCACGAATTTTCTGAAAGTTGTATGCCTCACCGTTGTGTACGATCCAATGCCGACGATCTGGCGTGGACATTGGCTGATGGCCGTAAGCACTCAGATCGAGAATCGACAGTCGCCGGTGGCCAAGAGCCACCTGGAAGTTACTCTCTGCCATCTCCCGCCGTGAATAGGCGCCACCAAAAACAGGAAGGTGCTCGTTGATATGAGCAAATTGTTCGTCTGCGTAAGCGGTTGATGTCGCACCACGGCGTGAACGCCCACGCCCCGGATCGAAGAATGCATAGCCCGCGTCATCAGGACCGCGATGCGCGATCGTATCGCACATCCGTTTGATCGCTGTCGGATCAACGGGGCGCTCTGTTAGGCTAACGATTCCGGCAATACCACACATGCGTCAGGACGCAAACACGCCGCCAACGGCGGCCTGCTTCCCGCGAAGATCATCTTCATGACTGCGCCGCCACTCAATGAGGCTCCGCATTCCTTCTTCAAGATCAATGGTCCATGTAAAATCAAGATCCTGAGCCGCTTTCTTTGGACATCCAATACGATTCTGCACAAATGTAAGTCCAGCATCCTCATATTGAATTGACAAGTCACTCTCCGTCAGTGTCAACAGTAACTCTGTGAGGTCTTTGATGGTGGTGCCAATTCCACGTCCAACGTTGTAACACTCACCTGAAGCTTCGGCTTGCATCGCTAACACGTTGGATCGAGCGACATCGGTCACATGCACAAAGTCATATTGCTGTGAACCGTCACCAAAGACGATTGGACTGAGACCATTCTCAATTCGATCAAGTATTTTATGCATGACTGCAATGTAAGCACCCTTATAGTCCTGGCGGGGCCCGTATACATTCATGTAACGCAGACCAACCCAATCCAGGTTGTAACGAGCACCGAGACTCTTAAAGAAGTGCTCGCCCGCGATCTTAGAAGCGCCATAGAACGTGAAGTTGTTATAGCAATGATCTTCCGTCATCGGCGTCTCAATGGCATCGCCATAGACTGACGCTGATGAAGAATAGACAACGCGTTCAACACCCGTCTCGATCGCTGCCATTGCCACATTGAAGGTCCCTTTGACATTCACATCAAAGGCTGTATCTGGATACTCATGACATTGCAGAATCCAGAGAGCCGCGAGGTGGAATACACCATGACAACCTTCCATCGCCTTACAGAGAATATCGCGTTGGAGGATGTCCCCACCATGAGGGAAAATTGAAACCCTCGGATCCTGTAGAGCATCCCGAAGATTGTCGAGCGAGCCTCTGAAGAAATTGTCATAAATGACAATTTCACCAACATCGGTTTTCAGCAGCTCATCGACGACATGGCTACCGATGAGCCCAGCTCCACCAATGACAAGTACCTTTTTTCCACTCAATTCCACGGTTGGCTTCCTTGCTGAGTTAGGTGATCTGGCCCCCAAGAACCGCCCATTTTAGGGTCTGGAGGCAAGCGTAGACCCACCAATAGGTCCCGTCAATGAAGAAGCCCATCTCACGATCGTTACCCAGCCAGGCCAGATCGAATTTCGAGCCCAAAACAGTGGAAAAGTGGCTTAAATCCAACCAAACCGCTTTGCCCGTAAAGAAAACGAATTTCGCTTTCCTCTATAGCGGAGGACCATATCAGC
>CALCOW010000368.1 GCA_937899935.1 uncultured Phycisphaerae bacterium | reverse complement strand
TCAACAGCAATTCGGACAAAGACCGCGGAAGGTAGGTCCGAAAAGTGACGATCTGATCTAACGAGGCTGCCGTTCTCTCGGCACGACCAAACATAAACCATGAGGCATGATTCCATGAGTGATTCCAATAGTAAGCCATTTCATCTGATCGAAGAATTCCTAACCTATCTCTTCGATGAGAGGCACTTTAGCCCTTATACAGCTCGATGTTACGGCGTAGATCTGCGTCAATACACTGAGTATCTCCACGAGGAATACAACATTCAGGCCACGCATGAGCAAGAAAAAGCTACATTCGAAGCACATCGAATGACGTCGCCAACGTCTCGTGCCAACACTGAAGCATCGAAATGCCAAACGGTGTCAGAGATTATTCTGCTAGCCGATGTCAATATCATCCGGAGTTTCTTAGGCACACTGGAGCAACACCAATATGCCGCTGCAACGATGGCTCGAAAGATTGCCACGCTTCGTTCCTTCCATCGATGGATGGAAAAATGCGGCTATATCGAATCCAACCCAATGACCCTTGTACGTTCGCCGCGTCAAACCAAGCGATTGCCCAAGGCTATTGGCGTCGAACAGGTCGAGCAATTACTGGCTGCACCAGATGACACAACTCTATTGGGCTCTCGTGATCGATCTATTCTTGAGACTCTGTATTCCACCGGAATCCGTGTGAGTGAACTCGTTGGCATCAACATGGGTGATATCGATGCCGCTGGCCAATCGCTTATCGTCCGAGGCAAAGGTCGGAAAGAGCGTTTGGTGCCTCTCGGATCACACGCTCTGACCGCTTTACGACGCTATATCACCATGCTCATCGAGTTCAGGCGAACACACAACGATGACTCAGGTGCAACGAGTCCACTTTTCATAAACAAGCATGGAACGCGTCTCTCAACCCGATCTGTACGTCGAAAAGTAACCAAGTACTTACTCCAAGTGGGGCTTGATCCAGACATCAGCCCACATACGTTACGCCATAGTTTCGCAACCCATCTTCTTGATAATGGTGCTGATCTTCGCTCCGTACAAGAACTACTCGGGCATCAGTCGCTTTCAACCACACAGGTGTATACCCACCTCACGACACAGCGTATGCGTCGCAGTTATGACAGCGCCCATCCGCGTGCAGAAGCAGGATAAAAACGAAAGACAATAATGCTGATTCACACAGGGGCGCCTCTTCCGGGGGCGCCCCTGTCTTATGAGCACTCGCTAGTCAACCTTTATCACGACCAGCGTGACATCATCTTCTTGATGATGATCACCGCGAAACTCATCGAGTCTCTCTGTAATCGAGTGTGCAACTTTATCTGCTTTGCAATCAGCATTTGCTCTGATGACATCGCGCAGACGATCCTTGCCAAACATCTCGCCATCAATATTGCGCGATTCCCAAATACCATCTGTCCCAATGACGTAGATTTGACCAGACTTCCATCCTGACTGCACTGCCTCAGTGAACGCCCATTGACCGTCAATACCAAGTGGAATGTCAGAGCCACCCAACTCCTCAAAGGTGTCAGACACAGGGCAATACTTCAACATCGGGTCATGTCCGGCACTGACCCAGCGCATCTGCGAACGCTTTTGCTCAATGACCAAGAAAAATAACGTCATAAATCTGCCACTTTGGGTGTCTTGGGCAAGTCGTGCATTCACCTGGCCCATGATATCTGCAAGGCTACCTGGTGCCGCCAAACGAACTCGCAAGGCGCCACGAGCAGTCGCCATAAGTAAGGCAGCAGCGATACCGTGGCCTGTTACATCACCAACAGCAACACCCAAGATATCTTGTCCAAGCTCAGTCAATTCAAGAAAGTCGTAATAGTCCCCACCCGTCTCATCACAGTAAACACTGCGCCCTGCAATATCAAAACCGGTCAGTTTCGGTGGCTCAGTTGGCAAAAGATTTTGCTGCACTTCCATCGCAACCCCGAGCGCTTCGCGAATACGCATGCGATCTCGCAACTTTGGCACCATCTCATTGAACACTAGTGCAAGATCGCCAACTTCGTCCGAAGTAGCAACCGCTGCCCTCGCATCAAGATCGCCGACGGCGATCTTTTTTGCCACCGATACAAGATTACTAATAGGCCGAGTGACTGATCGTGCGCACAAGAATGCCACAATAACAACGATGATCATCAGAATAATTAGAAACACAATATTGCGTCTGGCGTGTCGCCATACTTCATCAGTAAGCCAATTCTGAATTTCATTGGCTCTCGTGGCGACCACCTCAGCTGGCACCTCAAGCAATAAAAAGGGCCCACTCTCAGTCATTGGCGCATACGCCCACAATAGTTGCTGCCCACTGACTTCCATCTTCCCTTTACCTGATTGACTGAGGCGCATCTGCTCAATCACTTCCTGTACCCCTGGTGCGTCATCAAGATCGATGTGCGTCGGTTCTTGCATTGCAACTTTATCGATCGTGTTCCCTAGTGAGGCTGACTTTCTGGCCACGACTTCAAGTCGATCGCCCATCGCCTCATCTCGCACGGGATTGACCACCATGATTGATGCATAGCCCTGCCATTCCGGAGGAATAGACAAACTTGCAAAAAACTCCGTAAGAACAACATCACATGCAACAACACCCAGAAGTGTCCCATCCGAGAGTTTGATTGGATAAGTGAAGCTTGACACCAACTGTCCATTAGAGGCATCTATGTATGGGTACGTACGAGAAACACCCTTAGACTTTTTCCCAAGTTGATACCAAGGGCGCTCGAGTGGGTTGTAGTCGCTGGGCAAATCAATATGCCCCGGATAGTTCATAAACAATCCATTTTCAAGCGACAAAATATATCGATGAGCTAAGTTGACATTGACAGCAGTAGCAATACGAAGTGTCCAATATGCCTCTTTAAGACGCTGGACTTCTCCCTCAATTTCTGATCGAACCATGCCTGGTGGCACATAAAAAACTGGCGCGTCCATGGTCAGCATTTGATTCGTCTTTTCACCTGAATCATCGAACACGTAGTAACGCGGATCGACGGTCACGTTCTCAGGAACAACAACTCCCTTCCGAACATCGTCGGCGTAATACGAAGGTAGAGTTCCATCTGATGCCGTAGTGCGCTTGCTGTCACCCCACTCTTGCGCGACTGCTTCAGACCAAGTCATCAGCGTCATGTCGATCATTCCGATGTCAAGATGAACCTCTTGGGCTAATGATGTTGCAAGTTCTGACAGGTGTTGCTCGGCCGACGCTGTAAGTTCCTTACGTAACTCCTTGGAAATGCCTTCCCCACTTCGACGTAGATCGACAAGTGTGTACCACATAGCAATCATGAGTGGCACCAAGGTAATAATCACAAGAAGTAGAAGCAGTTTCCATCGGAGCGACATTTTTAAATCTCACTTCTTTGTTTATAACAATGACAAGATGTAATCATTGTAGTGAGTACTGATGCCTCACCATTAAAGGATCTTAACAACCACTATTGTTACATCATCTTTGAGAGATTGGTCGCCGATAAATTCTTGGACGGCTACGTAAATGTTCAGACGGATTTCTTCTGCAGTCTTATGCGCGTTCCTTTTGACGGCTTTCTCAAGACGCTCTCTACCAAACATATCACCATCGCTGTCGACTGCTTCCCAAACTCCATCTGTGGCCAAGACAATAACGGTACCCGGCTGAGGAAGAGCACACTTGTGCGTCGTGAACGTAGCGCTCTCATCAATGCCAATCGGAATGTCGGCTCCCTCGAGAACACCCATCTGATCACTTCCAGGATCGTACACACATGGCGAATCGTGCCCAGCAGACACCCACTCCATTTCGTTCTTCGACTGATCTATGTGCAGCGCGTAAAGAGTCATGAACTGCCCAGCAGTTTCGCTCGCTGCGAGATAACGATTCGTATCTTCGAAAATTTTGTCCATCGAACGGTTGAGATTGAATTGGAGATGCAAGGCTGCACGAATCGACGTCACAATAAGAGCGGCGGACACACCATGACCTGTTACGTCACCAATAATGACGACACAACCCCCACTGCGAAGTTTGTTTCCCGTGAGGAAGTCATAGTAATCTCCACCTGTTTCGTCACAATAAGCACTCGCACCGGCCAGATCTAATCCAGGAATACTGGGCGCTTGCTCTGGCAAGAGACGGGCTTGAACTTCATGGGCCAGATCCAAAGATTGCTTCATGCGCAAATGGTCACGTAAGCGAGGCACCATCTCATTGAATGCAGCTGCCAGTGAACCAACTTCACCGCTACATCGAACATTCGCTCTCGCATCAAAATCACCGCCGGCAACCTCATCTGCGGTACGTGAAAGCGCCAGTATTGGACGACTGATAGTACGTGAGCCAACAATGCCGGCAATGATGAGTGCAATCACCAAAATAACGACAACAATACCACCAACAAGCAATTGTTCTGCCATTTCACCCTGAATCATATCCGCGACTTCTTGCCCTTCTTTGAGGACCGTCTTCTCTGGCACCACTATAAATAAATAGGTTCCAAAGCTATCAAGTGAGGCATATGACCAGAAACTTAGTACGCCCGCGACAGGAACGGTGGCAACACCAGAATTGCTTTCAGCAAGGTGACTAAAGACGCCTGCCCAAGGCCCCGACTCATTGCGTTGTTCAATAATCTCGTTCGATGGAGTTGCCCAAGTGGCTTTACCGCCTTCTTGCTGAGCAAGCACCTTAAGTCTCTGAAGGCCATCAGCTTCAATGTGATGGCGCACCAGTGCAATAATCGCGTCTTCTTCTAAATGACTCGGCAATCGGACTTCCCCGAGTAACTCGGTTAAACCCAGCTCGATACCAACCACACCTTTGGAAGTCACGTCCGTCGAAGGAAGCTTTTGAGAAAAACTCGCAACTACCTCGGCTGAACCTGCATCCACATAGGTTCCAACTTCAACCGCTCTTTTGGCACTGCGACCTTGGATGTACCAGGGCCGCGTAAAGAAGTCGAAATCAGCTGGCACACCTCCCCTGTCTGGATAATAAAACATGACACCATCCGACAGACCCACATTGAAGGTGTAAACAAAGTTACCGACTTTGCTAGTCAACTCTTGAAGCGGCTGCACAAGGGATGCCAAAGATTGAATTTGTGACTGCATTACTTCGCTGTCAACACCCTTGCCTACATAGATAGCACCTTTCGATATATCATCAGCGTGGTACACATCCGTTTCAAAAGTTGATGGGTCACTCGCCTTGTAGATGACAACATCATTCAGTGTTGATACATCACCACTCTTATTAGTGAGTGAACGAACGACTCCAACACGAAGAATCTCTAAGATAAGCCGTGCTCGGTCATAACGATCGTGAACAACTTCAGACAAAAATCGTGAAGACTCTGATAGCTGCATGCTGGTATCTGTGATCAACCGCTCGCGCACTTCAGCGGCAACACGATTACCAACGTCATTAATAGATAGTAAGGCAAACCACGTCAGTAAAATAATAGGAACAACTGAGAGTCCCAGGAGTAGTATCAGTAGTTTCCAAGCGATGCGCATTGGGTATCCCAACGGTGGATCGAGACATTTGTTATTTCGTCATCGGGTCCAATCATAACGATCAAAGGCAAGCTGCACAGCAACCACCTAGAGTGACCGCGTCAATCCGCCGTCCACACGTACACTCTGCCCAGTGATGTAGGATGAGTCGGGGCCGACTAGGAAGCAGGCGACTCGTGCCATCTCATCGGCAGTTGCATATCGACCCATAGGAATCTGGTTGACTCGGGTAGTTTCCTCGGGATAGGTATCCACAAAACCTGGTAGGAGTGCGTTCATTCGAATCCCCTTTTTCGCATATTGCTCAGCATAGAGCCGGGTGTAAGCACCCAGCGCTGCTCGCATCACCGAAGAAACTGGAAAATCCAATGACGGCTCAATGGCACCAAAAGCGGAAATATTGACAATCGCCCCGCCACCACCACGAAGCATGTGTGGCGTAACAAGCTTCGATAAGCGAGTAACGGCCAGCAAAATAAGATCCAGACCTGTTCGCCAATCTTGTTCATTAAGTTCGAGGAGTTCACCGCTCGGCGGGTGACCCGTACTGATCACGAGTCCGTCAATGTGCCCTTGCAGTGCCAGTGCCGAATCCACGAGTCTCTCCAAATCTTCCAAATTATCGATTGATCCACGGACGCCAACACCGCCAAGATCGGTCGCCATCTTCTCTACTTCTTCTGAACGAGCCAGTAAGGCAACCCGGTCACCTTGTGCAGCAAGATGATGTGCACAAGCAGCACCAATGCCACGACTTGCAGCCGTCACTAAAATCACGCGGGGTTTCGGTTTTTCTTTTGCCGTCATGTCGACGCGCCTCAATCATTCTTCGTCGTTGGTAATCACCATTGATGATTCACTGTCATCAGTAGAATTCTCCGAGGCATTTACAGGTGTATCACCTATCGTGGCATCTTCACGATTTAACAACTCATGCACCTGTCTAAAAAATGCCTCACCTTCACTTTGAACATGCGCTGGAACAGACCAACCTATTGAGGTAAATGTTGCTCTCGGCGGCTGACTGTCTGGATCGAAGGTGATTTCTATCTCCCACGTGCGTTCTTCGGGCTGTGGCGGGCGGGCCTGGTATTTGCGTGTACGACCAAGCTCTCGATAGATCTCAATCTGGTTCGATTCGGTCTTCACATACACTTCATTCTGTCGAACAAACCATTGTTTGTTCAGTGGTCGATCGGTGTACAAAGGTGAATTTGCCACTGCAACCATTGTCTTAAAGACCACTTCTGGAGATTGACCTGGAAAGGTTGAGTAGACCGAGGTGCAACCAGCCAAGTACAAAAAACAGACAAGTAGAGGGGCCATTCTTGCAATTACCAACATGCCCGAAGACTCCTTATTAATACCTTATAAGTTACTAAACCCTCTAATCCAACTGGTCCTCTTGGT
>CALCOW010000367.1 GCA_937899935.1 uncultured Phycisphaerae bacterium | reverse complement strand
AGCGCCTCGGGCAGCAATATCTTGCATGCGAAAAGTAATAATGCTCAGAAATCGATCTGAAATTGTCTGTCCGAATACAAACAAGAACAGGAGTGGGAACCACAGCCAAATGAGCCCTCGATAGCCGCAGAAGAGGAGCACTAATCCGAGCGTAGAGACACCAACACCGAACCCCATCAGATTATGGTGACGCAGCCAAGACAGGCTATCACCAGTGAAGGTACAGAGCCCATACCAGAGTACTCCTGCGATGATCAGTAACAGACCCAGCCAGGCCCGACGGAGCGGTTGAGCAAGAATTTTATCTCTGGCCAGATAGACGAAGTATCCAGCAATCAGCGGAATGACCAGCGTGTGCCCCCAGTCTGCCTGCTGCTTAACTGCGAACTCAACCTGACGAAAGAAGAAGTCCCAAAAGACCCAGATGTACAAAACCAATAAAACCACGATTCCAGAGAGCAGAAGAAACTGATCTGCTCGCTGTGAATCGACACGCTGATCGCGCTGCGTAGTGCTGGTCTGAGTCATATCACCGGTCATGCTCTTCTCAGATCGACCATGCGGGGCTCAATGTTGACTGAGATTCAGTGCCCAAAAAAAATACGGACGATTCAGTGATTCTGAATCGCTCAGTGGTGATCCTCGCCTACCTCCCTTACCTGATTCTACGAACGTCGGGGGTAGGGGAGTTCGCAAAAAGTAGCCCACAAGTCAGATGAACTTCTATGCAGATGGAATCATTGCCCAACGGCTACAAGTGGCCTTAAATATGGCTTAGAGGGCCATTAAACCGCTAATCTGACTAAAATCCGAGGCCTCCAGCGTTCCCAGTACCGCCACCGCCGCCATCATATCCCCAAACGTCATAGCCAAAATTGCGCTCTAGGAAGAACCCAAAGCCATAATCGAAGCGGAATCCATTCCGTATGACTGCCAGAGGGGTTGCCCAGAAGCTGGTGCCGATAATGATGTGATCATCCGGCCGAAGGTAAATGTCAGGCTCCGTTCGCTGCCGAATCGCGGCAAGATTAAGCCGTACAGTGGCTTCCCAGTTGTCTCCAATGACACGCGTTAAATCAACACGCCTCGGGATGGCAAGTGGCCCTGGGCCACCCGCCGCGGCGACCAATCGACTAAGCGTAAGCCGACCGACCTGAGGCAAGGTATATACGCCTGGCCGTGAAATCTGCCCATCAATATAGACAACGCCTTGTTCTGGACCATCAACGTAGATCTGATCATTAGGCCTAATAACGATGTTATAGCTACTCTCTCCACGAGCAAGTTCTTGGTAAGGAATAGCCAAGACGCGTTCAGCAAACATGCCCAGATCTTTGTCTTCCAGATCTGATGAGCCCAATGGCGTACCAGCTTGCTCTTGGGCACCGGGCACTTCGACCCATTGGCCCTTTTCTTTTACATAGATATAAGAAGGCGCCGTACCGGTTTCCGAAGAATCAGTTACATCAACAATATCGATGGGTTGTTTATCGTTGACTTCGATTGGTTGAAGTTCATCAACATCAACAACCGGACCATCCTGCGCTAGTATCCCAGGAGATGAACTTGAATTACCTTGCTCAAGTTGCTGAATGAGTGAGTCAACATCGACACTGTTATTATTATTTCCTGATTCGCTTTTTGTATTGGACGATCCATTTTCCGTCGCTGGCATCTGTCCGCGATCGAAAGATGTTTGAACTTCGGACGCAAGCGGAAGTTGCCGAATGACATAAACATATTCTGTTGTCGCTGGCACTCCACCAGCTTGTGCCAAAGCTTCAATAATTCGAAAATCAGGCTTCAAAAGCGTGTATATTCCGGACTGTGCTATGTAACCATAGATAGTCCAGGTGAATCCACCGGCATCCTCTACAACAACATCGACCTGTGGATTGCTCATCACATCGACATCTAACCTTTGGACAATACGATCTTGCAGCTCTTGAGGTGTGAGCCCGGCAGCAAGCTCCTGACCAATTTCAGGCACGCGAATGAAACCACCCGCATCGATTCTTCGCGTCGTACGAGTCCACTGCCCCTGGGCATACAACTCATAAATCTCGATGGTGACAACATCACCTGGTTCAATTCTGTAGTCTAGAACATTCGGCTTGAGATCTTCCGGGGTGATGTTTGATATCTCACCCCACTGTTCATGCTCCCGCTCGACAACATCTAATCGGGTCAGAACGGGGATGGTTGTGGCAGTCGTTTCCCATCGTCCCGTAACTGCTGGGTCGACGAAGGAGTCCACCTCACAACCAAATTGAGCTGCTGCCAGAGACAGCAAACCAAAAAAGATGAGATGTGGTGCCAACGTTTTGGGCATCATGGTCAGGTTCTCCTACGACGCCAATTTGATGATCGCCGCCTTGAGTATCCGTTGGGGCTGGGGGGCACAACATCTTGCCCGCTCCTGCCCCGCCGCCTCCTTATCGACCGCGCAGCCATTGAGAGTTGAACCTTCCGGCGATCAAAGGGTCTGTCGGGGGCCATTTTCGGACGAAGTGACGTTCTTAGCCCTTCCGGCTGGTGATACAGCACCCACGCCCGCTACACTGAGGGATCGCAAGATGAGTAGATCCATGACCCGAAACCAACCAACCTCAAATATCCCTAGTGCTGCTGCACGCGGACGTACCGAAGATCGCCATCCCAGGCCCCTGGGCGGCGATACTGCTCGGCATGTCGGCCCAGCCCAACTGAGCCTTTCGGCACAGGTGCTCAATAATCAGAGTCAAGCTCCAGACCACCTCACGATTAAGCGCAAGCCTCAGTGGCTTCGCGCCAAAATGCCTGGTGGGGAAGAATTTGACCGACTCCGATCGATTATCAAGACACATCGGTTGCATACTGTTTGCGAAGAAGCAAGCTGCCCAAATATGGGAGAGTGTTGGGCCAGAGGAACCGCAACGATCATGATCTTGGGCGATGTCTGTACACGCTCGTGCGGCTTTTGCAATGTCAAAACCGGCCGCCCAAATGAGGCTGACCATGATGAACCAAGGCGGGTTGCCGAATCAATTCGTCTCATGGGACTCAAGCATGTTGTTATCACATCAGTTGATCGTGATGACCTGCCTGATAGCGGTGCCGCTATTTGGGCCGATACCATTCGAAATGTTCAAGAAGCATGCCCAGAAACCTCCATTGAAACACTCATTGGTGATCTTCGTGGGAATAAGAATGATCTTCAGACCGTCATCGATGCGCAGCCCGACATTCTTGCTCATAATCTTGAGACCGTACAGCGGATGCATCCAGCAGTTCGCCCACAGGCAAAATTTGATCGTTCGATCGAAGTCATCAAGCGAATCAAAAAAGCTGGGCTTGTGTCCAAAACGAGCATCATGGTCGGTATTGGGGAACGCGATGAAGAGGTCTTTGAACTCATTGAAAAATTACAAGAACAAACAAACGCAGACATTTTGACGATTGGTCAATACCTGCAACCCACACGCAATCATCTTCCTCTGGATCGATGGGTTCATCCTGACATGTTTGCTGCATATCGGGAGGCCGGCCTTCAGGCTGGTTTTCGTGTTGTTGAGTCTGGCCCACTCGTACGAAGTTCATACCACGCTGAGGAACAAGCAGCGAAGCTCAGTCCACAGCGAAAAGCAACTGATGAAAAAATGGCCGAGTTAATAACAACTGCTACGCAGAGACGCGCCACGACTTCGATCAATCACTAACCAGTCGATTCGCTGCCAGAAAACCAATCGGCTGTTTCGTCTGGCCAAACTGTGCAAGATCTGCCAGCGCCTCCCCGATCACTGGTGCAAACTTAAACCCATGCCCACTGAATCCGCAGGCAAAACAGACTCCTGGAATCTGATCGTCCCAATCAATAATGAAATTTTCATCTGGCGATGATGAATAAAGACATGTTTTGTAAGAAAGAAAAGACCCTGATCCATCTGGAATTCGGTTCTTGAGAATATGCTTTGCAGCACTTAGCTCGGCCTCGTCGAGTGTTCTGTCGACCTGATCTGGATGAGTTGCTTTTCCCGGCACATGGGGCGCCACTTTAATCCCGGGGCGTCCCGGAAGACATGGTGTGCCATACCATTGGTCCCCTGATGGCTCCTCACATATCCATATTGGAAAAACCTCATCAGTAAAGAGTTCTGGCTTTTTCGGCCAAAACCAAAAGACAGATTGACGTGTCACCGTGAGATGTGGCGCCATCTTCGTCACCAATGTTTTTGTCCACGGGCCGGCTGTCACAACAACACGGTCCGTGAAATAAGCATCATGATTGGTCTGCACACAGATAGACGAGCCAGCTTGTGATAGCTCTGTCACCCGCTGCCCGCCAATAATCTCACCTCCATGCTTCAGCGCTTCGTGCACCATGACCTCAACAGCACGCCCCGCCAGTATGGCACCGGCTTTTTCCTCAAAGACGCCGGCATAATCAGAAGGTAATCTAAATTGAGGAAATTGACGCCTGAGATCAGAATGCTCCAACATGGCGTAGGCAAGATCATGCTTCGCCAATGAATGAGCTGTTGCGGCGACAACCTGCCCCGAACTGGGACCGAGGAATAGACCCCCGCATTTCTTCCACAGAGAATCTGTTGTTGATGCTGCAAGTTCTTCCCAGTACTCAAAGGCCCGCACCGCTAACGGAACGTAATCTGGGTCTTCGTAGTATCCACAACGAACAATACGTGACACACCACCGCTGGAGCCTAGATCATGACCAATTTCATGTTGCTCTAGACCCAGTACCCGAACCCCACGGCGGGCTAAATGCCAACATGTGGCCGCGCCCATACCCCCAATTCCAATCACGATGACATCAAACTGTTTGGACATTACGAGCACCTCATCTCGAGCAATAACGCCGCATAAACCCTCTATTCCGCACAGATGGAACCGAAAAACAATCAGACCAATAGCACGCCAATCGATCCCAATCGTGTCCCTACCAAACGACGATATCTCAGAGGGATAATCCTTATGCTATACGACCGACATCTCAAATCATTGGCGGCTGCACGCAATCATGACCGCCGTACTGATGTTCGCGAATGCCAAGCGGCAGAAGTGGTGATCTCTTGGATCTGCCCAGCCCTCTCCACAGTGAGATATGAGATGCTCGATCGGAGCACAAATGGCCTACGGATTCGGTCATCCTCACCTTTAGTAACAGGGATGTTGGGTAAGGCCGTGCGAATACTGCCGCAAGGCCATTGTCTAAACCAAACGGTCAGTATTGTTTGGACAAAAGTAGCGGCTGATGGCACCTATATTGAGGCTGGACTGCATTTTCAGGCTCCAGAAGGCTGACACCGCAATTTTTTTTGCACCCGTGAACCTAAGCCCTTGAGGCCCGTACCAATGGAAGATGATCCACCGCTATGCACCGCATAGCGACCATGTCTCGGGTCATCATGTTGAACGCGATTCATTCGCGTGTTTGCAAAGCGGCCTCCTCAAGTCTGGCCAAATCTTAGTTCGCTCCCGCAGTGGGTAATGACTGCTATTACCCCTTCGACGTATATGTGCCTTGCCCTTCCGCTATGAGACGAGCCAACGTGTGTGTTGACTTCCACGTTGCCTGCTGTCTCCTCATCCGGTCGGGGAAGACAGGAGCCTGGCATCTGAGAGGGTGCCACGCTCTTTCCCTCTCCTTTCCGGTGCGTGGCCGGAAACGCTCTCGGGAACCGGTGCGTGCACCAGATGCAGAAAAGGTCTGGTGCACGCACCCTCCCATCTGAGCCTTGATAGTTAGCGATCTTCCATTTCTAAATGAGCACCACCAAAATGCAGAAGACTAAGGGCGATATCGATCTTCATCTCTATCTCAGCCAGATCAGCAAAGTTGCTTTGCTCAATGCACAGCAAGAGAGAGAACTAGGCTGGCAGATCATCAACGATAAATGTGATGAAGCCAAACAACAGATGATCGGAGCAAATCTGCGTTTAGTGGTATCTGTTGCCAAGAATTTTACAAATCGTGGACTACCGCTTTCAGATCTTATTGAGGAAGGTAATCTTGGACTGATCCGTGCGGTTGATGGCTTTGACCCGGCCCACGGGGCAAGATTCTCCACCTATGCAACATG
>CALCOW010000366.1 GCA_937899935.1 uncultured Phycisphaerae bacterium | reverse complement strand
TGGGAAGCGTTGTCTATCCCTGCGGCTTCTCATGCGAGATGATGCGACTAAACTGCCTACTGAGCTGTGAAAGACAGTGACAGGACCATTTGCAGAGCCCTCGCACCCAAATGCGGTGCATCAGTTCTGGGAACGCCATCGCCCAAACACGAATTCGCAGTCGCCTTAAGCCTTCATCCTGACGGTCAATGCGTAGGCCTCTCATGATCCAACCATAGGCCTCACGCACACGCCTCTGTTGTACAGCGGCCAGCGCCAGATTGTGAATTGCAGCGATGCACTCTGGATCAAATCGAAGCAAACGGCGACTCATCGCACAACCCCCGTCACGATCGCCACTTTGAAATCTTGCCAGGGCAAGATAACGCAATATCTGTACATCTCGATCATCCGTCATGAGCGCATGTCGAAGAACCGTCGATGCACGATGTGGAAGTCCGGCATCCAGCAATAACTGACCAAACTCTGTCAGCGACTTTGACTCTGCTGTGTCTATCAAGAGACGGCCGTCATCCCCTGTTGTATGCACGAGGAAGTCATATTCAGCCTTTAAACAACGTCTCGCTTCACGGATTCGGCCACGAAGAACCATCGCCGCAGCCAAGTTACGTCGGATACCAGGAAAGTCAGGATCCAATCGACTCACCAACTCAAAAGAAATTTGAGCCTGCTCCAAACGCGACAATTGCATCGAAATCAAACCATGCTGATAGTGCGCTTCAATATTGGCAGGCTCTAGTTCGAGCACACGTCGCAACTTCTCGCCCGCCTCGGGCAATCGCCCCAAATCGATCATCAGCGATGCATAGTCAAGCAGCGTGTCGATATTCCCAGGATCTTCACGTAACTCTCGGAGGAACAACTGTACGGCTTGATGCCGACGATCGGTCATAGAGAAGACCGTCGCCAACATTGTTCGGATGCGCGGTAAAGATGAATCAACTCGAAGCGCTTCTCGCAAGCACCATTCCGCACGTCCATATTCACCACGTTCAAGAAGGCTCTCAGCAATCGCGGCACAACATCGCCCACTTGTCTCTGGAAGTGCCTGCTGAGAGATGAAATAGGTTGTCTCCGCCTCTGCGTGATCTCCTAACGAAATATGACTATGGATCTTGTGAGCATAAGCAGACTCGCAGGTCGCATCTAACTCCAGCGCTTCATCGAAGTAGGCGATCGCTGCTTGGGCATTTTCTAGATGAGCAGACATAATGCCTGCAGCAACCAAGGGCTCCGGCTGATCTGGCATCAACTCAGAAGCTCGCTGATAGCTCACCAAGGCGTCAGCCTCTCGTCCAGCTGCCTCGAGTGTCATCCCTAGATTGAAATGCCACTCAGGTTGGTCTGGATTGAGCGACAACGCCTTGCGAAGTTCCGCTTCGGCCTCACTCCAGCGACCGCGATCGAACATTTCGAATGCTCGGTCCGCGTGGCCTTGGGCATCTAACCAATCGCTCATTGATCAATCATCCTGTGACTTATGGGTCCTGTAAGATCGAGGTCACTCAAAATCACCATTAAGTGCCTATAGTGTAGGCTCTGATGCCGATGTACGCGGATTGGGGCTGGGTCAAGATCTCGAATGTCCGCCACGCAATCCACAGTCTTGTTTGATACTTTCCGGGCAAAGGTGTCCCATGGTGCACAACACATGAATTTGGGCCTTGTTATCGCTCTTGCCGTGACTGCCACGTCTGTTTCCCTGACCGCCACTACGGTCACAGCAGATGACACTGTGATTGGTACCCAAACAGTACCGTTACCAGATTTGTCGCCCAGGCAAGCGAACCAACTACGAATTTTTGAGCCAATTCTGCTCAACCCCTCAATTGACATCGATCAGGCAACGCGCACTGCTGCAGCTACAGAGTTGCTAGCGATGGATGTGCCCCAGTCCACACAAGTGCTCGGTGAGGCAATACAAAGCGGTGAATCCTCGGTCATCTTGGCGGTGACTGAAGCGATTGGACAGCGTTCTGTATCACCGCCAGCGGCACTCTTGCAACCGACGGTCACCGCTTTGCGTAATGCCCCCGACCCGACTCAGGATGCACTTTCCCGACTCTTGCTGAGATTTGATCCTCAAAAGGCGTTGGCCGCCGTGGCCCAAGAAGCAAACAACACCACCGCATCACCAGAAGCCAGACTAGGTGCCATTAAAGCTCTCGCCGCATTCCGTAGTCGCCAAGGCGCCTTAGAGCTAATGAAGATTATTCAAAGCAGTGATTCCGAACCCAAGATCATTACTGATGCAACATGCAATAGTTTGGCCGACCTCACTGGACTTCCGCCCTCTGATGACCCAACAGCGTGGCAGCGATGGTGGCGCCTTAATAAAGATAAGCCAGCGGAATCATGGCTTCGAGATATGGTTCGTACACTAACGCGCCAACTCTCTGACCTTGATCAGCAGCTTCAACAAGAGCGTCAAGTCAACAATAGTCTTGCCAAACGAATGATGGATTCCTATCGCAAACTTTGGCCAGGACTTCCTCTTCAGGAACGGCAGCTTCGACTTGAATCTCTTATGTCAGATCCACTCAGTGCGGTTCGGCTTTTCGCGATTGAGCGCATGGCCATCTTGCTGCGTGATGGTGATGACACCATGGATCTACAACAAGCAACGATTTCACTCCTGAGTGATCCTGATATATCAGTGCGAGCCCATGCGGCAGATCTCACTGATGAACTCGAGTTCCCCGAGTTGCAGGAGAATGTGGCAGTGGCACTCTCTGCTGAAACTGATCCCAGCGTCGTCCGTCAATATCTACTGTTCTTTGCTGCAAAACCGTCGCCGAAGGGGCTGGCTCCAGCACTGCCATGGTTAGCCAACGAACAATTGAGAGAACCAGCGGCACAGTCGATTTGGTCAATACTAACGAAGACTCCACCTGATGAGTTTGATGCTGATTCGTTAAGAGATGTCCTTTCACATACGACTAGAGAAACGAGTCTGCCATCACTTGAACGACTTCAAGCACTCGTGGCTGAGAATGAGGCACTTGAAGAATACGAAGGTCGTCTTGACATTGCGCCCACTGAGGAACGATATGCCATTGCGCAAGGACTCCTGGCACGCGGCCGACACCAACCACTGATTGATCGCATGCAAGACAATGCTATCTACCCACTAGCGGTGGAATCACTCAAGACAAATCAACCTGATCTAGCCGCCATTCTTACCTTGTCGAGTATTGAGCCACCTGAAGCTCATCGTGAACTTTTTGACAGTTCAATGCGCACCCTCGTGGCAGGAATGCCGATCGATTCACTGCTTGATGTTGATGTTGTCCTCCAGCGAAGTGAGCATACAGACGATTCACTGCGTGCTGACTTACTCATCGATTCACTCAACGCAAATATGGAAGCCATTTCAGCAGCAGAAAAGGAGGCGATACTGCTACGTGTTCTTCCACTGCTACTGGCCAATGGAGATACCGCACGCGCTTCATCGCTACTCATCAATACCGATGACGTTCTATTTTCACCCGCTTTATCCAAGATTGCTTTTCAAACCGCACTGATCACCGGCAATTTTGATCGAGCTCGTGCATTAACCGGGAATCTTGAGGACTGGATCAATGCGTTTGAATTGCTTGTCCAAACAAGCCCTGAAGCCGCTGAGCGTTTACAAACCTACCTTCTCGAACAATTCAAAGATGAACTAAACGACCAGCAACTTTACCGCTTTAGTAAGGCCGCAGAGCAACTCACCAGAGACCCAAGCTTGGCACCGCTTGATGGGACGAATGAGTCAGTCAGCGATGGCAGTGGACCTACAAGGGCTCCCGATACCCCTTCATCAGTACCACCTGGCGTTGGACCAGATTCCAGTATTGTGGAAGGCTTGCCAACATCTGGTGGGACCCAGTGACAACAGCTTTGTTGGATGAAGCTATTTCACTTTTTCAATCTGCGACGTCACCGGTTTCCTTTTCAGGCGCTGGGTTGAGTGCGGAATCAGGTCTATCGACATTTCGCGACAAAGATACGGGAGGTGTTTGGGCAAAACACGACCCAATGCGCCTGGCCTCACCTGAGGGATTTGCAGAGGATCCTAAATTGGTACTGAATTGGTATGAATCGCGCCGGAAGAACCTGGCCGTCGCTCAGCCAAATCCAGCGCATCATGCACTGGCAAAGCACCAATCGATGGTACATATCACTCAGAATGTCGATGATCTTCTTGAACGAGCTGGTGCCAAAAACCCGATTCACTTACACGGTACTTTGAGGGCTGATCGTTGCCATAGTGAATGTGGTTACCGTGAGGTCATTGACCTGGCATCACCACCAAAACGGCGCCCCTGTCCTGAGTGCAGAGCACCACTTCGACCAGACGTCGTGTGGTTTGGTGAACCACTTCCGATCACTGCGTGGAATGCTGCTGAGCTGGCTTGCCGGAAAGCAGATGTGCTTCTTGTCATCGGCACCAGTGCTTGTGTCTACCCTGCTGCTGGCCTCATTGATGTGGCTCGGCAAGCCGGCGCCCAGATCATTTGTATCAATACCCAGCCGTTTGATGGGCTCACCACAGGTGACATTGGATTAGTAGGCACCGCAGGCGAACTCCTGCCCCAGGTGCTGGAGCATCAAGGTTGATAGTACGCGCAGGTGTGTGATGTATCCGTCGTCACGAAGAGAACATGCGATCAAGATGATCCAGATGCTCATCAGCCTGGTATTCCCACGCCTTGTAATTCTCCGCGTTGGGAATGACCACAACTGCACTATCCGGCATGCGATCGGCCAGCGACTGAGCAACTTGGGGCGATGCGACTCGGTCGTTTTCTCCTGCAACCAGTAGAACAGAGCATGAGACTGTCATGTTTTCGTGATCCAGTAAAAGTGGTCTTTTGCCTAAGAGCTTCATAATCCAAAGTGCCACATCCGAAATTGGTCGAGCGGGATAGTTGCTTTTACGCAACCTTGCAATCAGTGTCTTGTGGAAGTCGAGATACACACCGTAGGCAATAACACTAGAGATACGGCCCGCCATTGGATCTGAGTGCGCGGCCGCTGCTAAAGCAATGACCGCACCCATGGAGCACCCTACAAGTACATAGGATTCATCATCTATTTGCGTTAGGAGACCTAACAAATTTTCAACATCTTGAGATCCTAGCGATGAGGCTCCGCCCGCTTCACCGTGCCCAGGAAGATCATAAAGAACGATACGATTTGAGTATCTTGAGTAAGTACTCAACAGTGGCAACATATCCAATCTTGATTGGCCCCAACCATGCACGAAGATGATCGTCCGCGCGTCGCTGACTTTGGATGGGTGGCCTTGAACAATCCAAGTTGGCAGAACGTGGCTTCCAACACTGAAAGTGGTTGGACTGGAAAAGTGATATCCAACCTGCTCAGGATCGACCGGTCGCCGGTGTGCCAACGCCCAACCAGCGGTATGGCGCGGCGGATGCATCAGCTCATGGACCAGAATCCCAACGAGGAAGCCCCATATAAGCAATAAAGCGGACAAGAATAGAATAATCAGACCAATCAACATGCCCTACCTATAACCGAAGAACACCCCAGCCTGCCAGCGGGTAGACTGCACGATCCATGAAACCCAGTCTAAAGGTCGGTAATGTCGCGGCTGTTGAGGTCATTGTGACGCGGGATATGTGTCCAGCCTTCGATGATATTGTGGTACACGAGGTCTATTCAACTTGGTCGATGGCCCACCATATGGAATTAGCAGCCAGGAAGGTGCTGGTTGATCATCTTGAACCGCATGAAGAGGGAATTGGGCGGCGTCTGGAAATCGAGCATCTTGCTCCAACACCCGTTGGTCACAAGATTCGTGCCGTGGCTACCGCCGAGGAAGTGACCGCTGATGGAGTCACCTGCAAGATTGAGGTATTTGATGGCCCACGGCTCGTGGGAAGGGGTTTTCAGGAACAGCGTGTCCTGCCCAAGCAAACGCTCCTGAGACTCATTGAGAGACATCAAGCACAAGATTCGAGTATTGATAAGTAAGAGGCATTGAACGAATGAATGATGAATCTTTTATCCTGAGTGAGCAGGCTGGCCATGTCGGTATTGCTCGACTGAACCGACCAAAAGTGT
>CALCOW010000365.1 GCA_937899935.1 uncultured Phycisphaerae bacterium | reverse complement strand
GTGAAAAGGCACTCTTGAAAATAAGTGAGATCATCTCAGGTATCACAGAGATGTTCATTGCGAGGACAAGAAGTCCAGCAGCGATGTATGCAACACACATAAAGGGCACTAGAAAACCTGCGACATGGCCAATTCGTTTGATGCCGCCAATAATGACGAGACCCACAAGGATTGCCAGCACAATTCCCACTCCGAGTTTGGGAATCTCAGGGACGACTTCTTGTGTCATTTCAGCAACGTTCCAAGCCTGGAACATATTGCCACCAGTAATTGCTGAAATGAGCAACGTCAGGCAGAAAATAAAACCAACGAACACACCAAGTCGGTGGAAGTTCCACTGAGAGAGACCTTTTTCAGCCACCCACATTGGACCACCGTGTGGGTTGTCGGGATCATCTACGTTCCGGTAGATCATGGAGAGTGTTACCGATGTTGTTTTGAGCGCCATGCCGGCAAGTCCAACAATCCACATCCAGAAAACGGCACCAGGCCCGCCAAGCGCGATGGCTAATGCAACGCCTGCGATGTTGCCCAAACCGACCGTTGCCGAGAGGGCAGCGGAAAGTGCTTGGAAGTGATTGATGGCACCTGGATCATCTTTGTTGTCATAGCGGCCAGTGACGACCGCGGTGCCATGAACCAAAGCTCGATACTGGCAGAAGCCACTAAACAAAGTGAAAAGCACCCCAACCGCAAGTACGGCATAGAGCACCCAGTCAGCCCAAATAACACTGTTTACTGCATCGAGAAATTGATTGAAGGCTTCCATGAGTTTTCTTTCTCTTAGACACCAAAGGAATGATTCGTTAGATGACGGACTTAAAAGCCAATCGCGTAAAAGAATTCATCGGCATCGATAAAACCGATTTTCTGAAGCAGAACAACGATGACCAAAGCAGGCGCAACAAAGCGAATGAGCAGGAACCACAGCATGACCATGCCTCCAGCAAGATCTTCCATTTCTGCTCTGCGGAGTTTTTGTGGCATGAACCACCCGGCATAGATGGCGATGAAGAGGCCGCCAAGTGGAAGCATCCAGTTCGAGGTCAGATAGTCAAGCGTGTCGAAGAAGTTTTGCCCATAGCCTGGTTCCCAAGAGCTCAACAGGAAGTCCGGCGAGTTTGCAAAAGCCGCTATGACGCCGAATGCAAAGATAATGCCGCCCAGAAGCCAAGCCGCCTTGCGACGTGACCAATTTCGTTCGTCGATGAAGTACGAAGAAACGACTTCGAGCAAGCTAATGGCCGAGGTTAAAGCTGCAAATACCAAGAGGGCAAAGAAAATAATGCCCAGTATGAGTCCGCCTTGTCCCATTTCCGCAAATGCAAGTGGCATGCTCATGAAGACCAATCCAGGACCGGCCCCAGGTTCTTGGTTATAGGAAAAGATGATTGGAAACATCATCATGCAAGCAAGTAGCGCGATCATGGTGTCAATGCCTGCGATCGCAAAACTCTGTCCCAAAAGCGCCTTCTTGCTTTGTTGATAGGAGCCATAGGTAATCATGGCGCCCATGCCCAGAGACAAGGTAAAGAAGGCATGTCCAAGGGCCTCAAGAACGCCACTGGGCTTCAGTCTGGAAGCGTCAGGTTTAAAGACGAACGAAACAGCCTCTTCAAATCCTCTTTGAAAGAATCCGTAAACAACCATGACGCAGATCAACAAAACAAGCAGTGGCATGAGGACCTTGCATGCCCGTTCAATGCCACCCGAGACACCACTCGAGACGATCAATATCGTTAACAGCATGAAGATGGCTGCCCAGAAGCTGGCCGTCCAGCCATCTCTGAGTAGATTTAGGAAAACGTTTGTGACACTGGTTGAAATGGCATCTCGTCGATGTTGTTCGGTGGCTACAGTTTTTACATCTTCATCACTCATCGGCGCATAAAACTGCGTCGCCTCGGTATTGGCTTCATTGCGATACTCAAGTTCATCGCCAAATTTATTGAATTGCTCAGCTGACCACAGCTGCCCCAGTGTCTCGTCAGACAACACCGCTTCTAAAGCGCCTTGGCGTGATTGTTTCCAGCTTGCCAGTTCGTTCGATTCAAGAGGTCTTGGTCCAAAGGCACCGCTGGCGAGCGCTTGCTCGATTGATTGATAAGCTTGCCATGTCCGTGGGCTCATGGTGACTTGTAAGTTCTCTTGGTGTTCAGCAATGGAATCGTTTGCACGTTGATCTATTAGATCAGCACGCATTTGATCGGCACTCACGTGCGCCCGATAGTCCAGTGCACTCGCTTCTGCTTTTTCATAAATGGGTTGCGTGAAATTGACCACACTCTTGAGCGTGTAGTCCATCGCCCACCCTGCTACGACGATGTAGAACGAGAGAATCAGAAATCCAGCAATCACACCGAACCAGCCGACAATGGTCCAGCCAGAAGAGCCGCCCTCAAGTTTCTTAAAGGCGCCGACTGGTTGCCTCTGAGATGACCGGCCGATCATGATCTCGGCCATCATGATGGGGAGTCCTACCAGCAGGATGCAGCCCAGATAAATGAGTACGAACAGGCCGCCGCCGTTCTGGCCAGTGATGTAGGGAAACTTCCAGATATTGCCAAGGCCCACCGCCGAGCCGGCTGCTGCAAGAATAAATCCTAGTCTGCTGCCCCAATGGGCTCGCTGGTTGGCCATCAGCGTCTCCAGGAGTGCGGATCCATAATGCTGCCATGGAACCCTGGTACAGAATTTCTACCTGTCCTCGTCAGGTAGGGGCGACCGTGCCCTGAACCAGTCCACGGCCGCAACGCGTATTTCCCCCTGGATACGATGTGGATGATAACGGAGCCGGTCGATGGCGGGTGACAGCCTCCGATTCTTCCTTGCTACCATACCCGCTCGATGCCGATGCCCCGAGTACAACCAGGTCTGACCCGGCCCACATGTAACGGCTTTCGTTACGCCTTGGGAGTGGTACCACAGCCCGGCTGGCATCCGGTCGAGGGGTATACAATCACCTATCAAGCAGCAGATTCGCATGGTCAGGATGTCTACATTCTGGATCTAACGGTCTCTCACGAGCGTCTCAGCGGCGTCATTGCTGATCTGATGGGGCTGCTCACTGATCGTGTGACAGGGGTTTTTGAGATCGCTTCACGTGATGCATACCGCGCTATCGATGCCTTTCTCGGCTCACAGCCAATAAGCCGTGACCAGTTCTTAGCTGGTTGGAACCAGTGGTCAGCATTGATCCTGGAAGATGGGATGGTTGGGGCCGGGGTTTGTAGCGAGGGGAAGTTGTTTGAAATGTTTGTGACTCAGATGAAGACCATCTTGGTCTATGTCGAGCCTCAAATGCTTCCAACGGTGCGTGAGGTGCTGGATAAGAATGGTGTCGTTGAAGTCGAAGAAACTTGGCCTGATCCACCTGCGGAAGACTTAGATGGTGGAGCGACATTGCGCAGCATCTTGCAGTCCAACCATCCGATGGGCGGTGGTCTTGATGAAGTCTTATGCTCACTTGTAAAAAAATGGCACATGGAACTGCAGATTGATCCAACAATAAGTCAGAACGACAGTGGAAAGATATTGGGTGCGACCCTTTGGTTCGTTTTGGCCAAGGTCAGAAATCGTCACACGGGTCGAATCGGCGAAGCCAATATCTGGATGACGGCAGATTGTTTGGAAGAAGCTCAAAGGCTTGTGAAAAGCTCAATGAGCAACGACCTCACCTATTGCTTGATTCAAATTCAGTCAGCAGATCGCATGGCCTTTGATGAGCGGCCGGCGCAACTCGTCGACTTACCGATCGGGATCGAGCACCCAGGCATTCATTGGATCCGTATCGATCACATGCCGCGGAAACCAATCGCTGATTTAGAGAGCGAGTGGCGGTCGGCGCTGTGAGCAAAGAGCGGTCTGATGTTCGTGGTACTGATGGTGGGGAGTGGTATCGTGATGGCTTACGTTTCAGTTGTACCCAATGCGGCAATTGTTGTACGGGGCCTCCTGGTGCAGTTTGGTTCACGGAAAAAGAAGGTGCTCAGATGGCTGCCGCCATGGGACTTGGCACGCGTGCCTTCAAGGCGCAATACGCTCGAAAGCTGCGCGATGGCTGGTCGCTCAAGGAGCATCTGACAGAGGCTGGATATGACTGCGTCTTCCTAGACAGAGAAAGCCAACCGGGCAAGGCGATCTGTGGCTTGTATGACGCGAGACCTCGACAGTGTCGAACTTGGCCCTTCTGGCCAGAGAATCTCCGTCGACCGGAAGATTGGGAGCGGGCTCGCCGCACCACACCCTGTCCGGGTATGGATCAAGGCTCGCTGGTACCAATTGATGAGATACGCATTCAGCGTGATCAGACGCATTAGCGAGCCCCAGCTCGCTTAAGCTAGCGGCAGCGAGCCATGGAAGCGCATCTCCAAGAGATTTCATGCTTTTTTCCGAGATGCGGAAATAGTGCCTTATGTTGCGGACACTGTTGTCTCAGTTAGCCTCTGATCGAAGAGTATTGACTTCGCGGGCGAGGGGAATATGGGGGTGGGGGGAACATGGGGGGGTCGATGAGAGAGTGTGGATGGAGGGGATAGGAAGAGGGAGCACGCGCTCCGCACGAAAGGCGATTCGCTTTTTTGGCACTTGATGTCAGAAGCGAGTCAAGAGCGGACCAGCTACCGCGCTACGGCGCGGTAGTGTGCGTTTTGGGGCTTCAGAAAGCGGTATGAGCCGTGCTCTCATGTTCTAACTTGATAGACTGGTCAATCGTATTCTGACGGGACAGGTGTCCGAGCGGCTGAAGGAGCGGCACTGGAAATGCCGTGTACGGCTTGTCCGTACCGTGGGTTCGAATCCCACCCTGTCCGCTTTCAACGGGGTGTAGCGCAGCTTGGTAGCGCGTCTGACTGGGGGTCAGAAGGTCGCAGGTTCAAATCCTGTCACCCCGATTCCAAGAGGCCCGCATGCGCGGGCCTTTTTTCATCGCTTCATCAGTAGTGGTGTCTCAGGATCCTCCCTTCAGTCGTATTGACTTTTTGTCCGTTGTAAGAAGCAAACAAGATGAGCATCAATGACCTCAAGCCCACTCAGGAAGATCAAACTGAGCGTCTGCCACTTGTGGGGTTTCTATCGGTGATCAAGCCAGTCGGCCCGTCGTCAATGAAGGCCGTGGCGATGGTGCGTAAACGGGCAGGGTCAGCTCGGACCGGTCATGCTGGCACGCTTGATCCACTGGCCAGTGGTGTACTGGTCATGGGCCTTGGAAAAGCGACCCGTTTACTACAAGATGTCATGACTACGGATAAGTCATACAGAACGATCATCGACCTAAGTGCTTTTACTAAGACGGATGATCGTGAGGGCGACTTAGAGCATGTTTCTGTCTTATCGCCGCCGAGTCGAGGTGCGATCGAAGATGCTTTACGTAGTTTTCGTGGTGAATTCATGCAGCGCCCACCTCAGTTCAGTGCTGTCAAAATCAATGGTGTGAGAGCATACAAAAAAGCTCGACGAAGCCAGCATGTTGCTCCAGATCCGCGTCCGGTATTTGTGCATAAACTCAAAATACTTGCCTATAGCTGGCCCACGGTTCAGCTCGAGTTAACTTGTCGCAAGGGCTTTTATGTTCGAAGCCTGGCAAGAGATCTGGGCATCGCTCTTAGCACCGGCGGGCACTGTGCTGACATCGTGCGCACAGCAGTGGGGCCTTTCACAGAGGCACTTTCCGTACCGCTGGAGAAAGTGCCAAACCCAATTGTTCACACCGATCTCATATCCATTGAGCGTTGGCAGTCTCTGTTGCAGGCTTATTCTGCTGAGTTGTCTTGATTTTCAGTCGTCGCAGGCTGATCAGAAATCATGGCGTGAATGAGTAGGAGCCCCATACCACTTAACAACAGTACATCAGCGATGTTGAAAATCCATGGGAAGACTTCGCCAGAGCTATTGCCTGGCCAACTCCAACCAAATGGAAGATCAACATCGGGAAACATGTGTAGAAAGTCTCTTACGCGACCAATTAAGATCCGATCGTAGAGGTTCCCAAGCCCACCGGCCAAAATAAGTCCAATCGCAACATGGGCCAGTGTATTTTGATCGGAGGTTAGCCAACCAAAGACAAACAAACCTATCAGAAGTGCGATGAAGGTAAAAATGATGAAGAAGGCACGTTGATTAGGTCCAATGCCGAAGACAGCGCCTTGGTTGAGCACGAGATGAAAATCGAGGAGGCTCCACGGCAGCGCCTCAACGCCATTGTGTTGAGGAATAGGATCGAAATAAGAACTTGCAAGAAGGGCATCTCTTTCGAGCACGACTGGTGTCGGTGCGACATGCTCAAAAGCAAGATGCTTTGTCACGAGGTCGGCACTAAGGCCCGCCGCAACAACACAACAAAGAACCAGCCACGCCATCGGAGATTGGTAAGCCCTGACAAAGATTTGATTTTGTGTGCGCTCTGGCATTGATGAATCGAGTTAGATACCTCAGGCATCTAGGTGGCGTTCACGTTCGCGGGCTGCTTCGACAGTGTACTTGGCCCATGGCTTTGCATTGAGGCGAGCCTGAGGAATCACCTTTCCGGAGGCTTGGCAAATGCCGTATGTCTTATCGACGATTCGCTGTAGTGCTTCATCAATTTCACGAATCAGTTGCCGTTCCTTCGCAGCCAGACCAAGATTAAGATCTTGATCATAGGTGTCTGATCCTAGATCAGCAGGGTGGATTGGCATTTGTGATGACCCATCCTTGTTGCTGCGAAGGGCATGGTTTTCCATGGCACCCAGATCACTCATCAGCGAGCGGCGTCGTTCGTTCAACGAAGCTTGGAACTGTTTTAGTTCTTTGGTAGTCAGGCTTGTTTTGATCTTCTTTGCTGCCTTCGTAACTTGGTTTTCTATCGTGCTTGCTGCATCAACTAAAGAGGCTCTCGTGCGACGGGTTTTCTTGGCAACAGTCGTCATCATCATTCTGACGCGACGACCCGCCACGATGACATAACCCTCACCATCTGCAGTTGAGGCAGTGGCGACTTCAGCAACGGTACGACTGCGGCGACGGCTGCCAGAAGTGGCACCACCTGCTGAGCCAGTCTTTTTGGCCGTCTTCTTGGTGGTCTTCTTAGTGGTCTTTTTAGCGGTCTTCTTAGAAGTCTTCTTGGCCACCTTCTTGGCGGTCTTCTTGGCGGTCTTCTTAGCCACCTTCTTGGTGGTCTTCTTGGCAGTCTTCTTGGCCGTCTTCTTGGCGGGCTTCTTGGTGGACTTCTTGGTGGTCTTCTTGGTGGTCTTCTTAGCCGTCTTCTTAGCCGTCTTTTTAGCGGTCTTCTTAGCCGTCTTCTTAGCCGTCTTCTTCGCGGTCTTCTTTGTCGCCTTCTTAGCAGTTTTCTTGGACGTCTTTTTGGCGGTCTTCTTGGTGGTTTTTTTCTTTGCCACGTTCAGATTCCCTTTACGAAGCTTCACTCAGAGTGCCTTGCTGGCTTGGGGTTCCACATTTTTTGGGTCCAAGCTCGCGGTGACAAGCCAGCCCTGCGATGAGCTGCAAAAAGGCGCTCATTCACATCTGGTGCAGTGAGCTTGGCTGTGAATCCAAGATCCTGGAACTCTCTCAGACGCGAAAAGACGCGATTTCAAGCCTTTAATCGCCCTGGCGAGCGCCCCGTCGGGGGGCCATGATAGGGATGGCACCGGAGGTGGTCAACGACGGGCCCTTACAGCCAGCTTGGGACTAAATCGGTCCATGCTCCTGGAGGCGGCCGATTCGTCTCAGCTTCTCATAGCGACGTTGCACGAGAGTTTGAGGTTTAAAACGGAGCAAATCCGAGAGTTGATCAGTGATCCATCGTTCGAGGGCAGTTGCTGCCTCATTTGGATTGCGGTGAGCGGCCCCGCGGGGTTCTTGAACCACATGATCGACTAAGCCATTGGCCAGATTCTCTTTGGCCGTCAGGGCCAGCGCCGAAGCGGCGAGTTGATTCGTCTCTTCATTACTCTGCTTCCAAAGGATGGCCGCGCAACCTTCTGGAGAGATGACTGAGTACCAGGCGTACTCAAGCATCGCAGTACGATCACCCACGCCAATACCTAATGCGCCGCCTGAGCCACCCTCGCCGATCACGCACGAGATAATTGGTGTTTCAAGACGACTCATCTCACGCAGGTTAGTGGCGATTGCTTCAGCTTGGCCTCGCTCCTCAGCCTTTACACCGGGATAGGCACCAGGCGTGTCAATGAACGTAACGATCGGCAGATTGTACTTTTCTGCAAGCTTCATTTTGAGTAGTGCTTTTCGATAGCCTTCTGGGTGCGCACATCCAAAATGACAGGCAACTTTTTCTGGGGTTGTCTTTCCCTTTTGATGACCGACGACCATGACTTTATGCGAGCCAATTCTGCCTAGGCCAGTAATAATGCTTGGGTCGTCACCGAAATGCCGGTCGCCATGCAGTTCCCTAAAATCACGGCAAAGCATACGGATGTAGTCAGATGTTTGAGGGCGCGCTGGGTGGCGGGCAACCCGTACCGTGTCCCATGGCGTCATCTGTTGATAAAGCTTGTCTAATAGGCTGTCACGGTTTCGCTGGAGACTACTGAGCTCTTCTTCATACTCTGAGGCCTGCTCAGAAGATTCCAACGCCTCGATTTGCTTCTCGAGTTCAACAGCAGGTTGCTCGAAAGGGAGGACATAGGTTCCGGTATATGTTTCTGTTGCTGCCATACGAAAAGTACCTTCTTGCCCGCTGATCCAGTGGGCCAAGGGTAGCAGTCTATCGCAGTCCAGGTCGGATCGCCTCGCCCATGGCTTGACCAGCGATTTCGCGCTGTTAGGCTCACGCCCCATGAGGTGAATCCAATGGCAGCTTTCCGACTTAGCATAATTGGGCTTGGAAACATGGGCAGTGCCGCCCTCAATGGGTTGTTGGAGGCCCATATTCTCGATCCAAAGCAGATTGTCGTGGCCGAACATGATGAAGAGAAACGTCAGCATGCAATCGATCTGGGCTGCGCCACCTCCGAAAAGGTAGCTGAGATAAAGGATGCTGAACAGATCATGCTAGCCGTCAAACCACAGAGCTTCCCAGAAGTTGGCACGTGGCTTGGCAAACTGGCAGAACCAACGGTGGTTATCTCAGTCATGGCTGGTGTGCCTAGTGAAAATATTTCTGCCAGGCTGGGGCCAGCAGCGAAGGTCGTTCGCGTGATGCCGAACACGCCTTGCCGAATCGGTCGTGGTATGACGGCCATCGCTTTAGGTAAGGGGGCCACACAAGAAGATGCATCATTGGCAACAAAAATATTTGATGCCATAGGACATAGCGTTCAGGTTGATGAATTGCACATTGATGCAACAACGGCGCTTGGTGGCTCTGGCCCAGCATATGTTTTCTTATTAGCAGAAGCGATGGTGCGTGCTGGCATTGAAATGGGTCTTGATGAGCAAATCGCTATACAGATTACAGAGCATACGATTGCCGGTTCAGGACAACTACTACTTGAGAGTGCAACTGATGCGGCAGCGTTACGTGCCATGGTGACGAGTAAGGGTGGAACGACCGCTGCTGCGATTGATCTCATGTTGCAACACGAGTTTGATGAGATTGTCCTCAAGGCAGTCAAGGCAGCGCAAAAAAGAGGTCAGGAGCTGGGCAAGCATTAGATTAGTAGTCGCGACGTATAAAGACGATGGCCGCAAAAATCAGAATTACTAATTCGAAGGCAACAGAAGTTCCTAAAATCCACCACGCCGACACGCTGCGTTCTTCAGCTTCAATGCGTAGGCGTTTTTCCCTCTCATTGCTAGCCCTTGAATTGCCTTGACTAAAGGAATCAGCCCTTGAATTTTGTTGGCCAGTCGAGTCAAAATCTCCGGTCAGAATATCTGTAAAGGTGACGGAAGAATCACCTTCCAAGGCCCTTGTGAGGAGTCCTTTGGTCGCAGCTATTTTTGGCAGAAACCAGAGGGTGGTATCGATGCCGTTTTTCCACGCGCCGAGTGTCTCCAGCCGTTGCTCTTGTTCTTCAGATTCACGGGTATAGCGTGAAACTTGATCATTGAGTGATTCAAGTCGGTGTTCGTATCTTTCTCGACTGCGGTCATCAGCCTCAGCTAGACGTTGTTCTGCCTGCTCAATTTCTTTTTGTTTATTGTCAATGAGTTGCTGGTAACTCTCAGTTCCCATTGTCCAATCGGTATGCGCCCAGGTCACTAAATCAGAAGCCTGCTGGACACTGAACATCAAAAACCAAAAGAGCAGGCAAATCAAGAGTGCTGCCAAGGCAGATCGAGAAATCACACCGACCAGTACGTTGACACAGTAGATATATGAGTAGAAGAGCGTGATTAGAGGGATGCCGAGCAACACCGTCGGATCCCAGGTGCCAATACGCAGTCCAATACAGATAAACACTCCGACACAGAAGACGGTGACTTGAAAGAGGACAAAGAGTAAGGCGCCAATATATTTGACAATAAAGAGAGTGACACGACGAATTGGCTTTGAAAGCACCAGTTCAACAGAGCCACTGGCGAGAAAGTCTGGAAAGATCGAGGTGGTCGATATTAAAGCCAATATGGTGGCGCCCCACGCCAACCAAATGGTGATCATGAAATACGAAAAAATACCTTCATAGAGAATCCGAGAAAGAGGGCTGCCCTCGACAAAATAAGGTGACTCGACTTCGTAGAGTCCATAGAGCATCGAGACGCCATTCTCATTGAATCCAATCGATCCAAAGGCAATCACTAACAAGAGTGAGAGGGCGAGCGTCAGCCAAAACAACTTGCGTGCATTAAGCTCACGGTAGGCATCGATAAGAAGAGCAATAATGCTATTCACGTCTCACCACCACTATCTCGGTTTGCTGGATTTTTGGCGGCTCCAATGTCGGCGACTTGCCCGGTTTGCTCATCTGTGACAGCTCGCATGAAGAGATCTTCGAGCGTCTCTCTGCGGGTGGCAAAGGCCTCAATAACGCGCTGTTCACTCCGAAGGCGATCTATGATCCACTGCACATCCACGGCCACTTTGTTTTTTGCGTGAACGGTTGTCTTGTTATTTTCTGTTTGAACCGTGAGCTCTGGCTGTTCGATGAGCCATTGCGGTGCAGGGCCTTGGAATGAGATGTCGATCCTGCGGCTTGCTGCAGTGAGATCGTCGATGGTGCCTTGCATGTTGACTTGGCCTTGGACAAGAATGGCCACGCGATCACAGACCAACTCAAGCTCACTCAATAAGTGGCTATTCAGAAAGATGGTGATGCCTTGTTCTTTGAGAGACAAGATTAGATCGCGAATTTCGCGGCGCCCCAACGGATCGACCCCATCAGTAGGTTCGTCGAGCATGATGAGATCGGGTTGGTTCATCATTGCTTGAGCGAGGCCGATACGCTGCAGCATCCCCTTGGAGTATGTTGAGACACGTTTCCTCGCCCAAGAGGACATGCCCACAGTCTTCAGTAGATGCTCAGCAGTACGACGACAAGATCGACGTGATTGTCCAGCAAGTCCACCGTAGTAAAGAAGTGCTTGATAGCCGGTCAGATAGCGAGGCAGGCGAGCGTGTTCGGGTAGGTAGCGATCGGTTTGTGTCCAATTGGTTTGCCCAAAAGCGTACCCTCTGAAACGCTGGGCTTGATCACGGTCATAAAGATCTTCACGAGTGTTGATTTGCCAGCACCATTTGGACCCAAAAGGCCAAAGATCTCACCTCGCTCAACACGCAAGTCGACGCCGCGCAGCGCTTGAATGCCGCCACGGTAGGTTTTGGCCGTCCCCCGGACATCAATAGCTAGAGTATTTGACAAGGGTCTTCCTATTCTTGGATCGGTGGACTACGGCCACTAGTGTACTCAAGGCTCGCCAGCACTGCCTGTGGCGTCTATGCTCAAGGTATGTCCAAGACCTTGGGTCAATTTCTGACTGATCTAGATGCTGCAGGAGAGCTGGCCCGCATCTCTGTTCCAGTCTCTCCAGTACTTGAGATCACAGAGTTCGCTCAGCGCATGGCACTCATGGAAGCAGCGCAGCCAAGCGCCTATGCACATGCATTTGATCCAGACCATGCCAATCTAGGAGGACAGGCGCTGCTCTT